>QZIP01000024.1 GCA_003599595.1 Candidatus Parcubacteria bacterium | reverse complement strand
GATCTGCCCAGTCACCCCAAACTGACCTTATGGACTAACAGAAGTAACTTTTTGTTCCATTTTATCTACCCTTTTTGTTAATCTATCAAACTCTTCTCTGGTCGGAGTATCGTCCTCCAAGTAGGCTAATTGCTTACCAACTTTATCTATCCTTTCAGTTAAATTTTGTTCTATTGCCTTGATGTCTGTTTTTAGTTCTGTCCTCAGGTCGTCCATTTTTTTATCTAGTTTATCAATTTTGCCTAATACCTCCTGCCTAAAGGTGCTCTGCCCATTAATAATAATCCTCAGCATTTTGTTGGCATCATCTGTTCTTATCGTTTTTGTCATAGTAATATGATAGTTGTGAAGGTATTAAAAGACAAGACAGACCATTTAATTCAAACTGAATCAAGCTTTGCTTATATCAAAATAGATTTAAACAATTCCAACTCTTTTTATTCAGTATAGTAAAAACACCCGAAACACTAGAATCCCTAAGTGGTAAGTCACAATAACTACCATTCATTAACCTGACTTCTTCTTGCACACCTTTAGCTTTGGTATATCGAGAAGTTTCCATTAATTTTCCCGTTTGTGCTTGACTGATTTTACCTTCTTTTCCTAACTCTACCATTAGATAACATTCTTGGCAGATTCTAAATTTTCTGATTCATCAGTTCCATAAATAAATGTGATCCTATCCAAAATATCTCTTCGGCTAAAACCTCGTCTAGCCATTTCCAAAGCATAACTAGTTACTTGAGCCCTAGTAAACTCTTTTCGTTCTTCCTCCATTAATTCTCTACCATTGATTGTTATACCAGTATCAGCAAAACAGACAGCCGGATTAGTAATACTTCCTATAAATGCAACAACTTTTGGATCAAGAGCAGAAAGTTGCCCTAAACTCAAAGTACGCCTTGTAAGATTGAAAAAATCAGAAAGAGCTTCTGAAATCTCATCATCATTTAATCCTCTTTTTTGAACTAGAGACATAGCTACTCCCATGGCGTCTTCAAGAGTAGGAATAGGCTCTTCTCTATTTTGAGAAAAAACTTCTCGCCATTCTGTTACTATAGCTTCTAAAGAATCACACTCACTAACATCAACACTTTCTATACCCATAGTATTTAATAGTTTACAACTTTCTTACATTATTTTCAACAAATTATTACATTAGCTATAAAATGAATCTTCTAAATCATTTTTACCTATTACTTACCTCTTTCTGATAAGTTTATTATCAAAATTCTGCAGACTTTTAAGATATGCAGAAAATATCCTACTTCTTGCCATTTTTTGTGGCCTTATTTATTTTCATTACTTTAAGTTGGAGCCTTTTTTCCAAACAAGGTTTCCCGGAGGGCCATGATATTTATGCCCATACTACCTATGGAAAGCTTTTTTACCAAGCTTTAGAAGAAGGGCAGTTTCCAGTCAGATGGACCGAATGGGTAAAGGAGGGACACAGCCAGCCTCTTTTTAACTTTTACCAGGTTGGCTTTTATTACTTTCTTTCTACAATACATTTTATAATTCCTTCCTTTATTCTGTCTATAAAAATCTCTCTTTTTATTCTTTGGCTAACCGGTTCCCTCTTCACTTATTTGTTCATGAAAAAATTTGGCACCCTGCCTGCAACCATAGCTGTCTTGGTTTATTCTTTCTCTCCTTATCTTTTTCTTGATATCTATATAAGATCTGCTTTTCCGGAATTCATGGTTATAACTTTGATGCCTGGTTTGTTTTGGTCCTTGGATAGATTGCTAACAAGAGGACGTCTTGTTTACTTACCTTTTTTGTCATTTTTTACCGGGTTTGCAATAATTTCCCATCTTCCTGCTTTTATAATTTTTACACCTTTAATCGTAGGATATATACTGTTACTTTTTTTAAAAAAGGAAACTGGATTGTGGAAAATTGTTCAGGCTGGAGCAGGAGGCTTATTGGGTATAGGTCTTGCTTCTTTTTATCTCCTACCTGCAATTTTTGAATTAAATCTAATAAACATAGAACTTCTAAAATCTACCTATTTTGACTTTCATCAGCATTTTGTTGATATAAACTCCCTAATCGCCTACTTTTGGGGTTACGCAGGACCCTGGAAACAAAGTGAAAATAAAATTTCTTATATAATTATATCTGCACAATGGACGTTGTTAACCATGTCTTCTTTAACACTCATTTCATCAAAAAAACTTACATATCTAAAACCTTACCTGTTTTTTTCAATTATTGGATTAATTTATATTTTATTTTTTTCTCAAAAGTTAAGTACGGTAGTTTGGGAAAAATTGTTCTTTTTACAATTTATCCAGTTTCCCTGGAGATTTTTTATGGTTATACCTTTTATCTCGGCTCTACTTTCAGGAGTTCTTTTAAGTACAGTATCAAATATGAGAAGGCGCATAATTATAATTTTATTTTTAATCATCACAATTTTAATTATTTATCCACTGTATTTAATACCTGCAAAAACAATATCTTTAGACTTTTTTGATCTATCTTACCGGCAATGGAAAAACCATCCTTTAACACAAAAAGAAGCATATATTGAACCAGGTTATAATCCAAAAGGGGTTATAGTACAACCTGAAAATTTAAACAAAAAGTGGCAATCAGAAGCAAATGTGATATTACAAGAGGCTACATCACATAGTTTGCTTTTACAAATTTTCTCACTAAATAACACAACCATAGTAATACATACATATTATTTTCCCGGATGGAGAGCTTGGATAGGAAATCAAGAAGTTCCTATTACACCAACTAAAAATAATAATTTTATAAAAATTAATCTTCCGAAAGGGTCTTATGATCTTCAAATAAAGTTTACTGATACTCCCATCAGGGGTTTTTCTAATTTAGTTTCTTTAGTATCTATTTTTATATTAAGTTTACTTCTTGTAACAACTCTACATCGTAATTTAGTTAAAAAATTGTTTTAATAATTTCCTTATAAATTCTACCCCCAGCCATTTTTCCTGAGTAAAAATGTGTAAAGAATATTCCTGATACAGTTTATATATAAACAAGATAAATAATGGCAAAGAAAAAATTACCTTATCTTTAACAGATTTAAAGTATTCTTTCTTAAAAACATCCAAGAAAATTAAATAGTATAAAAATAGGATTTCGAATAAATTAGGAAAAATAACAAGCAAAAAACCCTGTTGTAGTAATTCAAATAATAATATTCCAAATATGCGGTAGACGTAGAATCCTAAGGCAAGACCTCTTATTAATTTATTTTTCCACCTTAAAACAACGTAAGCCTCTAAAGTTAGATAGTAAAAATCTAAAACCTTATCAATTAACTGATACTGGTTACTTTCCGAATTAAAATAACTAAGAATTGTAAAATCAAAATAATCTAAAAGTAACGCTAATAATCCACCTAAAAGTGGAAAAGGAAGTATAAAAAGAGGCACTATAAGGCGTAGCAAAAAAATTAGAAGAAAAACTTCCATTCAATTTTTTTTAAGTTTCAGTTGATCAAAATAGCAGAAAAACATGAGAATATTGTTAAAAATAAGTAATATGTTGTCGAGGAGATAAATTACAAATCTTTTGTCTCTTACCAGATGTTTACCGGTTGCTCATGATTCTTTTTTTCAATTTAAATAATATCTGCATAATGAATAATAAAAAATCAAAAAGTACTAAAGCACATCTAAAACAAACTCCTTTTAATAAAGAAAGTAGGCTTGTAGGTTCCGGTGGAGCAAGCGGACAAATAGTTGTGCCACATATAACTACCCAAAGCGAGGAAAACAAAGAAAAAATTGAAGGAAGTATTGCCGGTTCAGTTTGGAGTGATACTACAGATTTAGCTAGTGAGGATGATATTGATGCCACGGATACTACCGCTTTTCCTACTTATGTTGACGAGGATGGTAATTTAAATTATGGGAGAAGAACAATAGTAGGAGAAAACATTCAGGCAGAAAATCTAAATTTTAAAATGACTTCCAAGAAAAACAAAAGATAATATTTTCCAACACTATTTTGCGATTGTCGTATCGCAGGTTATTCATGCTTGCATCTATTTTTAATTTGTGCCAACTTAAGGTAATGGGTAAAAATGCTTCAGGATTTACTTTAATCGAACTCCTTGTAGTTATAGCAATAATTACTATCCTTACTTCGATTGCTATCTCCAGCTTTAACGGAACTAATATAAAAGTTAGGGACGCAGTCAGGCTTACTGATTTATCAAAGGTACATCAGATTATTATTGCTTCAACACATGATTCTACAAATATGGCATCAACGCTTTGCTACAACAATACTCCTCCTTGTTCAGGTAAGTCTTACGAGGGAGAATTATCTTCCCAAAATACCAATGGTAGTGGTTGGATTAAAATTAATTTAAACGACAGCAGTTCTTCTAATCTACCTCTGTTGCCTTTGGACCCTGTTAATAATGATCAATATTATTATGAATACTATTCGGATGGTGTAAATTGGAAACTTTCCGTTGCTCTAGAATCAGATCAAAACAAAAACAAAATGGCAAATGATGGAGGCCAGGATAGTAACCGTTGGGAAATTGGCAGTAATTTAAAACGATTACAATGAGTCTATTTTTCTAAATGACAGCAATAGTTCATTCTGGTTGAAATATTAGTTTTGGTATTTGTACAGGAAGTAGCTTACTCAATCTTTCTTGTCCGATTCCACTGGTAATCCAAACAAATAAAAGACTACTTATTAATATCAGCAGAAAAATTATATGTTTGACAAACATAAGGAAACTTTATTTATGTGTAGCTATGGTAAGGCAAAACAATAAGAGACTAACTAGTATCGGGTAAGGGCCTAGTAAATATGTTATCTGCTTTAGGTAAGAAGTGAAATTATAGTTAAAGCTCCAGCTATAACCATAACTACTGTGATCAGCCATCCTAAAGCGGTTGTAAACGGATGATTGACCCGGTTACCCATAATCTTTTTATTACTACTTAAAAGCACAATTAAAATTAAAATAACCGGCGCTATCAAACCATTTAGTACTGCTGAATAGATTAAAGCTTTAATCGAGTCTAAACCGGAAAAGTTAATTCCAAAACCAATCATTGTAGACAGTATGATTATGCCATAAAAAGCATAGGCTTCCTTGAGTTTGCGGTAAAGACCATATTTCCAGCCGAAACATTCAGATAAAGCATAAGATGCCGATCCGGCAAGTACTGGTAATGCCAGCATTCCTGTTCCTATAATACCCAAGGCAAATAAAAGATAAGCCTGGTCGCCGGCTATTGGTCGTAAAGCAGCGGCAGCATCAGCAGCTGTTTCAATATTAGTTATACCATTTGCAAACAAAGTAGCAGCTGCAGCGGCAATTATAAAAAACATCACCATATTGGATAAAAGCATACCCGACCAAACATCAGTTCTCATATTATTAATCTCATCATTTGTTGTTTCTTTCTGGCGCAGTTTAAGTGTAGTTTTTCCTTCTAAAATCTGTTCTTCAACTTCCTGTGAAGTCTGCCAAAAAAATAGATAAGGTGAGATTGTTGTTCCCAAAACTGCTGTTATCAGTAGAATCTGATCAGAGGTAAATTGAATTTTTGGGATTAATGCTCCCTGCAAAACGGCTGTCCAGTCTAAATTTACCATTAAAGCAGAGAAGATATAGGAAATTAAAACTAAGGCTAACCATTTTAAAATATGGGCGTATTTTTCATAACTGGAAAAAATCTGTAAAGCTAAACTGGTAAAGGTAAAAATCACTACCAATAAACCAAAGTTAAATGAGGGAAAAAGTAGTTGTGAAGCTTTGGCCATTGCTCCCAAATTTGCACCGATATTAAAAGTATTAGTAATAAAAAGAAGTACAGCGCTAATATAAATAACCCAGCGTGGGTAGTGCAAACGGATATTGGCAGCTAAACCTCTTCCTGTTACCAAACCAATCCTTGCACACATCTCCTGGACAACAGACATTAGAGGAAAGGTGAATATAGCCATCCACAGAAATTGGAAACCATATCTTGCTCCAATCTGGGAATAAGTAGCGATACCGGCCGGGTCATCATCGGCCGCGCCGGTTGTAAGACCAGGTCCCAAGCTTTTCCAATAACCTTTGGCTGCCTTCAATTGCTCTTGTTGATCAAGAGCCTGACCAAGGTTTTCAGAAACCTCAACAGCTTTTTCTAAAACTACTGCTGGTGCTTCTATAACCTCCCTGATCACACCATTTTTCATATATTTGTAATTTAAGAGTATCTGACTCTATGCTGGCAGTCAAGAGACCCATTTTTAGCTTCCAATCCCAAATTGCATCATAATTTTCTGCTAGTATATCCTATAATATTTGATATTGAATCTGTATTTTGGTATACTTTTAGTGACGAATCCGTTGAACCGGAAAAGTCACGCACATTTTAGTAAGGAGAGAGTAGTGGGCATGCGGTTTACCTACAAAGGACTCGAAGTGACGGTGAGGTGTCCAGAGGATACACCTGTCTCCGTCACAGTCGAGGGTCAGACAGCGGATGGTCAGAATTTCCTTTGCGTGCTCTCATCTGCACCAAAGGAACAAGCTCCTGAGAAACACATCGGTCACGACCTCGCCAGAGATGTAGACACGATGGCAAAGCGAATGGAAAAGGAGCAGTCGGGTGAAGCCGGTTACCAACCGGGTTCCGGGGTAGACCCTCGCGACTGAATGTGCGGGGCGTCCGGGAGGAAAGTACCGAGGTCCGCCACAAGCGGAACAAAGTATAAGTATCTCCCGGGCGCCAAGCCCAAACTTTATCAATTACCACTCTTATGTTATCCTACCGGGTATGAAAACAACTTCACTATCAAAATATTCCTGGGATCTAAACTCTTTATATTCTTCAGAAGACGACCCCAAAAGACTTGGGAAAATTTAAACGTTTCCGGACTCTTCCTGAACAATTATTATTTTCTCATTAGTTGCATTAGTGATCTTATCGGTGAGCTTAGGCACCGCAAAATAGAAAAATACAAACTGAAATATTACAAATAAAAGCAAAGATAAAAGGAAAGTGAACTCTATCAGCCTATCCTTACTTTTAGCAGATTCTTTTATAAAATTAAACACGTTATCCCTCCTGTTAAATATATTTGCTGTTGACCAATAATATATCAATGGCTTAAGGGAAAGGCAAAAGTCGGGTAATAACTTGGTAACAGGTAGATTTACTATATTAACGAATAGCACAAGCTGCACAAAGAGTGGCAACAGGTACTACTTTCAGCCGTTCCGATTGGATTAGATCACCACAAGTCAGACAACTACCATAAGTACCGTTTTTGACTCTTTGAAGCGATAATTCCACCTGTTCCTGCACTTTTTGAAGATTATCCCTAAATAACATTGTGCGGATATGAACTTCTGATTGCCAGCTTTCTGTACCTAATTCAGGTGATTCGGCAATTAAACTAAGCGATAAAACCGGATCGTCCTCCTCTATTTTTAAAAGTTGTTTTTCAATCTCCTCTTTCTTTTTAAGAAGTAAATACTCTACCTGATGGAGAAAATCTACATTTGGAAGAAATCTTTTCATAGCTACACTTATAGTAGAAAGAAGAGGTAATAAAGCAAGCATAGGAAAGTGAGAGAATTGTAAGAACTACTTATTACGCTGTAAATTGGAGCTATGATAGAATGTAGTAATGCCCGGCAAGAAAACTATTTTCTTATCTTCTATTTCTCTCTTTCTAGGTTTTATCTATTTTTCCTATCTGGTAGCCAAGGAAAAATTTACCCAATTAGATTTTGATATTACGGTTAAATTTCAAGATAATCTATCATCAAGATTTGATTATCCGTTTTCTGCCCTTTCTGTTCTTGGATCAGCCGAGATTACCACTTTAATATGGATAATTATTTTTCTCTTTATTCTGCTAATCAAAAGGTACTGGTTAACAGCTGCTACGCTATTTTCATTTTTTGCCAGTGTAATTATTGAGGTATATGGGAAGGTTGCGGTTTTTCATCCCGGTCCACCATTTTTTATGTTTAAGGGAGTAATTGATTATAACTTCCCAAGCCATTATGTCCACACTGAATATTCATATCCCTCGGGTCATATGACCCGCACCGCTTTTTTAATCGCCTTTATTTTTACCTATCTTTATCTTAAAGGATCCGGTATTTTTAGAATCTTTGTTCAAATAAGTCTTATTGGGTTATTGGTTGCCATGTTTGTTTCAAGAATTTATTTAGGCGAGCATTGGGTAAGCGATGTCATCGGAGGTCTGTTATTGGGCGGAAGCCTTGGTTTGTTTACTACCCTGACTTTACCGTTAAAACCAAAAGAGGTTATTCGGGATGAGATTTTGAGTGAAGCTAAATTGGGGGGTTGACATGGTATTTATTCTTTGGTACTATATGTACAGCTCTACAGTTTACTGTAGAGTTAGAGACTCCGGTCTCGATTTGAAAAAACCCCGCAAGGGGTTTTTTCTTTTGGAAAAACTTAAGCGACAGTTACGTTTCTACCGAACAAATTTTATAATCTAGAGGGTAAAATTAAGGCTGTATTAGAAAAAGACCGTATAAGTTTTGAAAAGATTTAAGGAAGACTAAGTATCAGTTGTGCCAACTCTTCTGGATCATGACGCAGCAGGTGTGAGTATTTATCGTATTTAACCAGATTGCTGGAGATAATTTGCAGACCGGGAGCCAATTCCTCACAGCGTTTTTTATCTATTTCTACCAGGTTTTGGCCCTGGCTTTGATATATCTCCAGTACTTCTTTATCTATATGGTTCTCGTTTACGATTAAATAATCTATCCTGCTTTTACCATTTATTTTAATCCACTCTTTATCACCTAAATAATACTGGAAAACTTCTAACCAACGGGAAGCAGATGTTAGATGGCGGTCTTCTCCCGCAGTTGTCATTAAGTTTAGGATAGCCACTAATTTTCCTTTTGCATGCTGAATAGCTTGTGGTATGCCTTTTACCAAAAGATGAGGGAAAATACTGGTATAAGGACTGCCCGGTGGAATAATAATTTTATCAGCTTGCTTAATTACTGATAAGGCTCTTGGGTTTGCATCTGCTGCTACATCAAGGTAAATTCTAGCTAACTCATCTCCGGCAGAAAAAGCCGGATCATTCTGCATCTCGTCTATCCGGTCTTCATGTATCAAATAAGTCCCCTGCCTGGTCTCAGCATTTAAATCTACGTCAACTAAACTTACAGGAATAATATTAGCTTGAATCCTAAAAAGCTTTCGTAACCCGTTAATTCCCTCGTCAACTCCGTGATGGGCTTTTTCTGATTTGGCACCAAGTAAATTAACTAAGGGGTGTCCACCAGTCCGATCCCTTAAAATTAAAATGGCTTCCTGTAGTTGATTATCATCCTCCATTAAAGCCAAAAGACACTGCATATAATCACCTGGCGGCAAAATACCCTCTTCTACTCTTAAAGCTCCAGAACTTCTACCACTATCCCAATTCCCGGCAACAGCGGTGATTAAATCCGGTTGGTTTAGTTTTACAAATCCCCTCAAGCAAGTAAAATGTCCTGTCCCCCCACCAATTGTTACTATTTTTTTCTGATACTGGTAATTTCTTGCCAAAGGCATACGTATAATTTACCACAAAATAGTAATTAATGGTTTAAATTGGTAAAATATAAAGATACTCTGCGCTCGTAGCTTAATGGATAGAGCACCTCGCTTCGGACGAGGCGGTTGCGGGTTCGACTCCTGCCGAGCGCGCTAATTTTTAGGAGGTGATTAAATGGTAAAAGCAAATAAACCTTTACAGGATGATAAAAAGCACGAGCAGACAAAAGGGTCGCAGGAAGAAGGGGAAGAATCTGCCAGTGGCCACATGCCTGTTGCGGGTACAGATGAGATGGGAGATGTGGACAAAATTGCCGAACAAATGGGTATTTATGATGTTGAGGAAGAAGGAGACCTGGATAAAAAGGATGACACAGAAGATCCGGTAGAAGAAGTAGATATAAATAAACAATTAAGAAGAAACAACGAAGGGTAAACTTGCCCTCCAGTCTTACTCCTTGTAAAATATATCCTGTATAGTTAAATGGCCCGGTAGCTCCCGACGTCGAGCTAAAACATGACTGTCGGGCTCGCCAGTTGTGACGAAGGATCAACGGCGAGCAGTGGTTA
>QZIP01000029.1 GCA_003599595.1 Candidatus Parcubacteria bacterium | reverse complement strand
CTATAAAAATAATAATGAAAATTTAGGTTTTATGATTTATATTGTCTTATCTACATTGCCTTGATTTGTATAACCTTGATTTGACAAATCCTCTATGAATTATGAACTATCACTTTATAGACAAAATTGGAAGATCGTCCAATTTTGTCTAAATTTTAAATTCAGTTTTCATCATTTAACAAACTAAATAGGCGCTAATCAGACAAGGTAAGCTGTGCGGGTCCCTCTCTTATCACCGCATTCTCCCACAAAACCTCTTCATAAAACCCAATCTTCCTCACCTCAAACGCTAAAACTCTTCTCCCAAACTGAGTATCGGCCCTTATTTCTTCAGAAATTTTTCCTGGATCATACCTCTCCTGCCCTATTACAAAAGACGCATTGTGCGCCGCTTGATACTCCAATCTCTGCAATACCAAATCTCTTACACACTCAAGATCTTGTTCACTTAACTTATAAAGATCCTGCGGCTCAAACCTTTCTCTCATCTCATCTTTCATCTTTGGTCTAAGCTTCTTCTCTTTTGGTTTCAAGCTTTTACGCTCTGTCTTATACGCTTCTGCCGCCTTAACAAGCTGTCTTATGCTTACAACGCTCCCATCTTTCATTAAAAATGCCGGCTGATCCAAAACCTCAGGAGTCAAAGCAATCCCCTCCATAACCATTTTTGTAACATCCAAAGCCATTGGAATATCAGAAACGTCTCTCCAATCTTTTTCTTCAGTTCCCCTAATTCCCATACTCCTATAAACCGGCCTCGATTTAGAAACTATACGGTCTTCTCTTACTGCCCAAGGATTATTATTAAACTTAGTACAAAACCCACCCTCTTTTCTATATATAAACAAAACTTGAGGTCGTTCCGGATTAACTTCTCCGTCATAAAAGTTGAGAATGCGGCCATTACCAAAATCTTCCTCCGGCTTATATCCATCCCACCTCGCCTGATCCACCACATCATACCCCGGAAAAACCCGCGCCATTTCTTCTCTAGCCCGAATCTCAAAACGTCGAGCCTCCATCTGTCTTTCGTGATTAATGGCTACCTCTGCCGAAACCCCATTTTCACCTTCTCCTACATTCATAATAATTATATTAACTTACAATTAACCATTAAAAAACTTATTAATACTAACAACAAGTATACCAGTACACATGGAATTGTCAAAAAATCATTTCTTCTATAATTTCAACTGCATTTCTTGTTCTAAAAGATCTTGGAACATGCAAAAAAGAATATCTTGATGACAATTTATTATTTGATATTAATCTTAAAATCTTCCAGCTTATAAAATTGCACCAGGAATTTCCCAAACCCGAAACTAGCTTTGTTCCATTTACTTGTTTTACAAACGGAGTAAAACAGACCTCTTTTAAAAACACATCTGGCTCTATTGGATCATTTCTAAATTGATTCTTTGCAACTGTCTCTATCCTAACCGCCTCTTGATCAATTCCTGAATATTCACCCAATCCCAAAACATACTCTGGCTTATCATAAATAAGGATATTTAAATACTGGTTTATATTATTAGGCCATACAATATAACAATGACTCACTCTTTTTAACCCATACAATACTCTTGCACTAATATTGTTGGTAAAACCAAAAGCATAAATCCTACTTTTACCTTTCTCTCCAATCATGCAACCAGTATACTATTATTGTCACAGTTTCTAAATATTTGAAATATTGGTATTCCATAACCATATTAATCACTTTCCCTTTCCTTACACTTTCCTTGACTGTTATTTAATGACCAGGATTAATATTTAATTTATGGGAAATAAAAAGAAAAGAAAAGAACAAAAAATAACTGAAGTTCCACCAGGTCTTAGCACAGATGATCTTGAAGGAACATTTGAAGAGATTCAAGAAGATAAAAACCAGACAATAAAAGAAGAGATAGACAAAGCAAAGGCATCTTAATTCATTTAACTTACCATCTATTATTTTCTTATATAATTATTATAGAATATACATACAATTCAAGAACTTATAGAGGAGGTGATAAAAATGGCTGGCTTTGTAACAAACATTGAAGAAAAAACAAAAGAAAATAATTATTTCCGTCAAGTCCTATTTACCACACCACACAGTCAACTAGTTCTTATGACGCTTCAAGTTGGAGAAGAAATTGGAAGCGAAGTCCACCCTGACAATGACCAATTTTTCCGTTTTGAAGAAGGTAAAGGCAAAGTAGTAATTGCGGGCGAAGAATCAGACGTAAAAGACGGCTCTGCGGTAGTTGTTCCAGCAGGAAAAGAACACAATGTCATCAACATAGGTAATACACCGCTAAAACTTTACACCATCTATAGCCCGGCACATCACCCCGATGGAACAGTTCATAAGACTAAAGAAGATGCTTTAGCGGCTGAATAATCTTTATACTTAAAGACTTAAAAAGTTAGCTACTGTAACTCCAAAGCCACTTTGTATGGCTTTTATCTTCTATTAAACAGAAAATCCCACACAAGTCTTTAACACTTTTGAGGAATTCAAACACAAGGGCAAATGGAAAAGCCGCAAACAGGCAATTGCCGTAAGTCTTTCAGAAGCCCGCGAAAAAGGTTACAAAGTCCCCCACCTCCAAAAAAGAAAAAAGGTAAATCAAAATAATCACAAAATCCATTTTCTTTTACAACTCCTAACGATCATCACCAATTATTATATAAAGCCTATATCAGCTACATCTGACATATAAAAGTAATAGTGGAAATGAAACTAACCTTAACCCGGTGAAACCAAGTCTAATCAGGTAGAATCGGGCTCAGCTCAATGAAGCAATTGAACAATTGAACAATGTAACAATCAAACAGTCGGACAATGAAGCAACCCTGTTATGGGTTATATAAATCGTCGTCTTAGCGACTCTTTAGTTTTGAGTTTTGAGATTCCCGCTTCGCGAGGCGGGGGACATTTGAGATTATATTGTCAATTTATAACATTACCTTATCTTACTCAAATCCCCATCCAAAACATTATCCACCATTGCCTTTATCTCATCAATATATGGAACATCTTCTGGAACAGGATTCATAAGATAAATTTTCTTGTCATTAACATAAGCAAAACCTATTTCCATCAAAGTATTTCCACCAATATAATTTTTAATTCCCTTTTTATCAAAGTTACAAATTACCACAGCATCACTTTCTATGATTGCTTGATACCACCATTTAATAAGATTGTATTTTCTTTTAGCCTTATCAAGCTCTCTACCTTCTAAAATATACTTATCCACTTCCCCTTTTGCAATTCTAAACATAAGCTCATGAACAATAGGCCTATGCCCCATTTCCTTAAGCTTGTTATGGACCTCAACAATTTTGTCCGCTGATTTTATACTTCCACAAACCGTAATCTTCATAATAATATCCGTGTAAATCCAAAAATTAAACTTTAATAAAAACAGAGTAAAGAAAATCCGTGCAATCCAAATACCGTAATAATTTCTTTACTCTTAGTATATTATATAGATGATACACCAAGAAGAAAAAAAGTCAACTAGAGCTGGTTGAGGTCTTTGTCTATACCCTGAAGATCTGTATCTATATCTCCTACTTCTATCATTTTCACTTCCTCCTCAATTGTAGCAGGAGTTGGAGTTGCAGCTATGGTTGGTGAAGGAATTATCTGCTGGACAACCGGCTCAGGTGTTGGCTGTACACCAATAACACTACCCACTACTGTCTTTACTTCTGGAACATAAAAATACGCACCCGCAATTCCACCCACAAGTAATAGAATCAAAACAATAACACCAATTATAATTTTTTTGCCTCCCCCACCCTCTTCTGGAATTTGAGGAAGAGTTGGCATTGCAGATGCTGAAACAGAAGCTTGCATCTCAGACACAGGTTGACCATCTGGTATATTCACTGGATCTTCAGACTGATTCACTGGTTGCCCACTCTCTGTTTCTGGCTTATAAACCTCATCTGACTGCTGAGGAGCTGGCGGCATTGATTCATTAAATGAAGATTCTTGTCCTTGCTGAACCGACTCACCAGCAAGATCATTTGACGCAGACATGGACTGATTATTCATATCTTGACCACCCACACTTTGCTCTCCAGCACTTTGTAGATCTTGAGACACAAAATGGTCATTCACAGCCTGAAGATTTTGCTGATCCTGTTGTTGATTCTGATTGTTTTGATCCTGATTCATATTAGTTAAAACTTTAATTCTTTAATCAAGTAGATTTTCCCGCTTAAATTTTTTAACGTTATTATTCTACTCAATTACTGTACCGCTTGGTGTCCCATTTCCACTTGCTTTTGCTTCTGAAACAGTCTTTCTAAGCTCCTGCGCCGCTTTCAACACAGCCTGCCTTGCCGCCACAACACCTTTATGCGCCTCTGTCATATCTGCCTTAAATTGAGTGATTGTTGTCCCCACGTTATTTCTCACACCTTCTTCATCTGTAGAAACAAGGTTAAAAACATACTCCTTTCCCACTTGATCAGCAATAACATTCTTTGCTTCATCAATCATCATTTGTGCATTTGTAATTTCCTCTGCTACAGATGAAACGTCAGTACCATTACTCTTTACCTCATCTGTTCTTTGATTAATCCTATCAAGAATTGACTGAAGTTTATCTAAAATCACTGCCATTTTATCTGTTCTTTTTTGATTCATATTAGAGACTTTTTCATCAAGCCTCTCAACCAATTCTCTTTTTCTCTGATCCTGAATTTCCTGAACTCTCACCTGAAAATTTTCTCTTTTCTGCGTTACTTGCTCAACCGCCTCTTGTCTTTTTTGCATTACCTCTTGTCTAAATGTTTCCCTATTTTGAACCGCTTCTGCTTTTCGGGTCGCAGAATCCCGTCCTACACTCACAGATGATTTTTCAACATTTCCGGTATTTCCTGAAAATGGCTTTATGGAATCAACAGAACCACCATCCCCTGAAATCATTTTTTGAACACTTGTAACTGTAGGCAAACTTGTCTCTTGTGCACTTACTGCATAAAAAACAGATGAAGAAAAAATAAAAAGTACCAAAACAGAAAATGTAAACAAAAATTTTGTAACTCTCACATATACTAGCGTATGAAATTATTTAGATTTTGTCAAGTAGTTTTAAAAAATAAAACTGCTATGAAGCTCATTTGCTTTGTTCACTGATTTATCCAATTTAGATAAATTACTATCATCCTCTACAATTCTTACCATCAAAAAAATCCACCCTAAAAGTACTGCAATAGATAATACTACAAGTGAAACAATTGATTGTCTTTTTTCCTTCTTATCCATAAAAATATAATCACAAAACATATTAATTGTAGCAGAATATTTTCACAATCAAAATACCTTTTTAAAACTTTTCTTTTAATAATAATAGTCTTCAACTACTACCTTCCCTTTTTCCTCTGAATGAATTGAACAATGATAAGAATACTCCCCACTGTCATTAAACACATATGTAAAGTTCTCACCTGGATATAAAAGATCACTTTTATAATTTACCTTATTTGAATCGCTTTCTATCTGATGATTATTGGAATCATCATTACTCCATACCACTTCAGTCCCAACTGCCACATTAAGAATCTCAGGTGTAAAATTAAAACCGACTATGGAAATATATCCCGCCTCATCTGGTGGCTCATTTATATCTACATCTCTTTTGAGATCTTTAATTTTTTCATCGCTTATATCGCTCATTATAACTATGGTATAGCTTCACTTTTCACAAACAATCAAAAGCCTGAAAGAAAAGTGCAAGAAACTAACTAACGCATTTTTTATTCTTAATTCATTATTCATTAATCATTATTCCTAATTCAAAAATTATCATTTATTTGTCAATTAGTCGATTGGTCAACTCTTTCTTACTTCTTTCTTAACAAAACATAATCCAAGCTTAAAATAAACTGTCTAAACTTAAACAAGAAAAAAGAGGTAACTTAAAATGGCAAGAAAAATAACCATTGATCCATACAGAATTCCAAGAATATTCTCTCTCATCCCCTCTATCTGGGATGAAGATTATGAACCAACTATGTATGAAGGCCTGGATATATATGAAACAAATGATGAAATAGTAATAAAAGCTCCCGTTCCAGGAATTCCGGAAGAAAACGTAGATATCAGCTTTGAAAATGGAATTCTGCGTATCCATGCAAGATCAGAAGAGACAGAAGAAGAAAAGAAAAAGAAAAAAGCAGTTCACAAGCAACAGATGATCAGACACTTTGACTATACAACCACTCTGCCTAGAATGGTTGATCCGGACAAAATAACAGCAGAAGTTGAAGGTGGAATTATAACTATTACAGCGCCTATCTCAGAAGCCGCAAAACCAAAAAAAATCTCTCTTAGATCAATGAAAACAAAGCAGAAATAGAGAGAGTCAACTTTTATCATTTTTATATTCTCAAAATCCAAAACTTATTTCTTTATAGCAAATATCATATCCATCACACTCAATAACTAAAACAACAGTTTTTCTCAAAATATATTAACAAACTTTTTAACTGCTTACCAAAAATCATCCTGAGCTTTTCTTTTTACCGTGTAAAAAGCATCTTTTGCTCTCTCAGCCGCAGATCTCTGCTTTCCACCTTTTTTACCTTTTTTTGCAGAACTCTTTTTCTTTCCCCCTTTACTGCCTTTACTTGTTTGTTTTTTCTTTGCTCCTGCCATCTTTTATCACCAACTTTCTCTGTTTATTAAAACAGGCATACAAAAACAAAGATATCAAATCCCAATGAAAATCCCATCAAAACACCTTAAGAATTAAGTAAGAAGACCAAAAATCAAGAAGAATATATGTCAGATGTAACTGACATAGTTGATCATTAAATTTTATTTTAGACTAAACTAAGATTAAGCCTAAATAAAACTTACCTAAATTAAGTTTAGATTAATTCCCGTGCCTAAATACTAATATACTAGTATATTAGTATTGTATTTACTTCTTAATTAAGATAAAACACTACAAACTCACACAAACCAAAAAAACCCTGCTTTGATGATTTAAATCATCAAAGCAAATATCAAAAAAGTAGATATTAATATTAGAATTATTGAAGCACTCAAATGAAATAGTATTTAGGTAGCATACATCACGACTAATCAAGGTTACACCTTATAAAGACTAAGGAAATAGCTCTTTCATATCTGTTTCCATTGGTATATAATCACCTATCAAAGCATAAGCAATATTAAATATGGAACAAGATCATATAATAAGAGAATTAAATCAGCTTTGTGGACAAGCACATGGTGGAAAAGAGTCTCCGAAAATCGTTTGTTATGATAGATTAATTAGGGGAATTGGTGAGAATCCCGAATGCCCCGTCTTATCTGGAGAACAATGTCATCTATACCCTAATAGCGACTTATCTGCAATTCTTTTTGAAAAAACCGCAAACGGACAATAACAATCCCCAAATCCATCACTCAAAAAAGTAAAAATAGCAGGAACAAAATTCCAGGCTTCCCTCTTACCATTTACTTACATAAAATTATTTACTTTCTCACTTTTCACCAGATATAATCAATATTAATGATCCCCTTTGAAACAAGAGTTGGAAAAAAAAGAGCAGATTTTCACATACACACTCAAAAAGGCTCCCCTACAGAAAGCACTCTCACAGCAGATCAAATCGTTCAAAGATGTGCTTTACACAATATCAACATCATAAGCATTACTAATCATAAAAACAAAAAAGGAGATGGAAAAAACATAACAGAACAAGCACAAGAAGAGGCAGAAGAAGTAAAAAAAGCGCAATTAAGACTAACAGAAAAAGGAGAAGGAATACCATTGCTTATTATTCCAGGCATGGAAGTTACCATTTTTGAAGAAAATGAGACTGGAAAAAAGGTAGAACTCCTAGTTTACAATCCACCAAAAGAAATTTACCCTGAAATACCCCATGAAGAACTATTAGAAATGGTAGCGTATTATAGAGAAATTGGTAAAACAAATCCCACAGCAAATCGTCCACTTGTAGGTATCCCGCACCCAATAGATGAATGGAGAGGCGGCGCAGGAAGAACATTGGGAACAAAAATTATTCAAAGATCAGCAGAACTAGGTATTCCCTGCTTATGGGAAACATACAATCAACATTCAACCCCAGCAAGAAATGAAGAAAGCAGATATCTTGCAGTACATTTAAATGCCATTTTTCCTGACACAGTAAAAATAGGCGGTGTAAGCGACACTCACCACCCATTTGAATTAGGAAGCTGTTGTATTGAAACAGGCCCTTTTGAAAATGAAGAAGAATTACTAAGAATGCTTGAAATTGATTCAGGTGAATATACCATAATAACTTCAGATAATCCTAATATAGAAAGAATATCAAAGACACTATCTCTAACCCTTATGAGAATGAGGGGCGATCCAAGAATACAAGCGTTAGGCCCAAAAGAATTAGCAAGATATACTCCAAGAAAACCAGACCAAAACTAAATCAATAAAAACTTATAAATTACCCTCTTTCCAAAACCCCTCAAGAACCTGACCCAAATCTTTTGGCAGAATTCCCTTTATATCATCCATCTCACCCTTACTTACAAACCGCGTCAATGCCAACAAAACTCCACGTATCAAATCCTCATTTGACTGTTCCACATCAAAAGGAAATTTTTTTCTAACTTCTGCAAAAAATTCCTCTTTGTGCATTTTTTTAGGGACTTCGGACGGTCTCCACCCTTCATAATAAAAACCCCTCACAAGCATTGGAAGCTGGGCACCAAACTGCACCGCCTCCTCTACCGTCAGCCTATCCCTCAAAGTCTGGATAACCGCACGCAAAACATCATAGGCCATATCCCGCCTCTCATCCCACCCAAACTCATTTATAATATCTTTTAAAAGTATATTTGTTTGCTGAACCGTATCATCAAAAGAATCAAGCCCTGTGTTACTCATATAAAAAGATTAAAACACCAACTTAAAAGCATCATAAAATTAACTTAAGATTTGGGTAAGAAATAGTAGATTTTGTAGAAAGGCGGGAGAGGGAGTATTCCCTCTCCCGCCTCATCCAACAGAACAAGCCCTAGACGTCGCCTAGACGACAGTTGAAAAAGAGACTCTGGGATACCAAGGCTCTAACAGCCAATACCACTACTGCCTGCTCGTCAACACCAAGACCACACTGCTCTCCCAAAAGCAGTCTAATCTCATCTTTATCCGCCATCCCACTTCTAGTTCTCACCACGAGATCCTTGACAACAGCAACTCTATTTACTGCCGCTAACGGATTATCGCGGTAACAGAAGGGATCACACCCCAGAATGCCCAAGGCCAAAAGGAAATGCTGGAACCACTCCAATGTGGAAGTAATACCAGACTCCATCATGTTTACGGCCTTGGCCGCCTCACAAGGGTCCACCTCGACAAACACCGCAGCCACCAAGAACTTGATCCTATCATGCCCATTCATCTTTGTGTCTCCCCTTTCTCCTACTCTATTTTACTGAACAACACGTCCAACCTCTTGACCCATTTCCTCTTCTTCTCATATTTTCCAACGTCTCCAAGACGTCAAATTTCCTCCATTCAAAATCCAATTTATCACCCGGGCGTGTAAAGAAATGACGTCCGCCCGTTAGAAGCATAGATCCCAGATCCACCCTTTCCTCTCTTGTCAGTCTCTCCAGGATAAGCCATACCTCCCTCTGCACCGGAGAATAATAGTCTTCACAAGCATCTCTTATCCGCCAAGGGACCCACGGATTTCCGTACACCACACAGAAGATCAAAGCCTCTGCTCTCACCATCTTGTATAGTTGACCATCCCAAGGCACCTCGTGACGCCTATCACCAAGAACGTTGTCCATGGCTCTAAGCAACGGTGCATCTACCTTCCTTGAAATTCCATGAATCAACTGACGCACAACTACCCGGGTCCAAACATCCTTGTCTCTCCCCAATTCCCCAAGAACCATCCGGACCTGTGTACCATCAAGCCCTACCACCACAAACCCCGTCATAGCCTCTACCCGAAGCCGCCTGTCATTTTTCATCCTGTCCTCCCCTTTCTTTTTTTGTTTTTTGTGGCACGCCGCCTCACCCCTGAAAACCTTTTAAAAACCCTCAGAAGCAAAACGGCAGCCACAAAAAAACTCAAAACTAAAAAGCAAAGCTAAACGCATATTAAAATGGCTG
>QZIP01000045.1 GCA_003599595.1 Candidatus Parcubacteria bacterium | reverse complement strand
AACCCGTGGCGCGCTTCTGGCGCATTTTTGTTATTTTTTGATGAAATTAAGAGTGATTGCATAGAAAACAAAGCCTCTCAAGCTTGCATAGAGTATAGCATAGACAAGGCTCTTTTTATGCTTCATCTTGTTGACAATACAACCTATTTAACCGTACTATTATAGGTAATGCCCAACGATAAAGTACAACAGCCAAAAGAAAATCAGTCAGTTGCTGATATTCTGTTAGATCAGCATTTAATTACTCCAGGGCAAAATCAAGAAATTAAGGTTAAAAGCGCAAGTCAAGGTATAAGTGATGTAGCTGCGATTGAACAAATGAACATTGTAAAAGAGGACAAGCTTGCTGAGGCAAAGGCTTTGCAAATGGGAATTCCCTTTATTTCTCTTGAATCAACTTCATTCTCTCCTCAAGCATTAGGTTTTGTCCCAAGAGCAGTTGTAGAAAGATTTCAGCTGATACCTTTTGCATACGATGAGAAAGGTAAAACAATATCGGTTGCCATGAGTAACCCTGTAGATCTTGACGCAATTTCTTTTGTCCAGCAGAAAACCGGACTTAATGTTAAAACTTTTGCAGCATCTCCTAAGGATGTTAAAAACGCTATACAGCTTCAGTATAGACAGGAAATTGTGGGACAAGTAGGAGAAGCATTAAAAGAGACTGAAGAATTTAATAAGACTCGCACTGTTAATAGTACTGACATAGGACAACTTATAAAAGAAGCTCCTATTGCAAAAATTGTTTCAACTATTCTTGAATATGCAGTAACCAGTAGAGCCTCAGATGTACATATTGAGCCACAGGAAGATAGGGTAAGAGTGCGATACAGAATTGACGGAATTCTTTATGATCGTTTAAGCCTTCCTAAAAGTGTTCAAGAAGCAGTTATTTCAAGAATTAAAATTTTATCTGAAATGAAGATTGATGAACATCGTAGTCCTCAGGACGGAAGATTTAATTTTAAAATGGAAAATAAAGAAGTTGATCTTCGTATTTCAGTACTTCCAACAGTTTTTGGAGAGAAAATAGTTATGAGACTTCTCAGAAAATCAGGAGGTCTTCCTACTTTAAATGAATTAGGGCTTACTGGAAATACTTTAAAGAATTTAGAAACTTCTATCTTAAGACCGCACGGAATAATTATTGTTTGCGGTCCGACTGGATCTGGAAAAACAACAACTCTTTATTCCGTACTTGCAAAACTGAATACAACACGAGTAAACATTATGACTCTTGAGGATCCTGTCGAATACCAGATTCCTGGAATTAATCAGGTACAGATTAATCCTGCAGCTGGTCTTACCTTTGCAACCGGACTTAGATCTTTTTTAAGACAAGATCCAAACATTATATTAGTCGGAGAAATTCGTGATGAAGAAACAACCGATCTTGCGATTCAAGCAGCTCTTACCGGACATTTAGTTTTTTCAACACTTCATACGTCAAGTGCATCAGGGGCACTGCCCCGTTTAACAGATTTAGGAGCAGAGACATTTTTACTTGCTTCAACAATGACAGCAATACTTGCTCAAAGAATAGTCCGAAAAATTTGCGATCATTGTAAGACACCTTATGATCCCCAACCGCAGATTTTAGAAGAAATTAAAACTGAGCTGGGAGTTCTCTATCAGCCAAAGCAAGAAGTAAAATTATATAAGGGAAAAGGGTGCAATGAGTGTGGCGGAACAGGATATATTGGGAGAATTGGTATTTTTGAGACACTTCCAGTTACAGAAAAAATCTCATCATTAGTTCTTCAAAGTGCTGATAGTAATACAATAGAGAAGCAGGCAATCGCAGAAGGAATGATTACAATGAAGCGAGACGGTTATTTAAAAGCACTTCAAGGGTTAACAACAATTGAAGAAGTTATTAGAGTAGCTCAGGAATAAAAACATGAATATACAGGAATTATTAGAAATAACGATAAAAAATAAGGCATCAGATTTACATCTTTTAGTGGGTCTTCCTCCTGCTATCAGAATAGATGGCGTACTTAATTACTTAAATAGTTATGGTCAAGTTTCTCCTCAGAATATTGAAACAATGCTTTCATCAATTCTTAAACCTGAACAAAGAGAGCTTTTAGAAAGCAATAAAGAAATTGATTTTTCTTTGGGCTTTGGTGGCGGACCGTATGGCGATTTGGGCAGGTTTAGGATAAATGCATATTTTCAAAGAGGATATTTAAGCGCAGCCTTTAGGTTTTTAGAGCCTAAAATAAGAACTGTTGAGGAGCTTAAGTTGCCAAAAGTCTGTCATGCTTTTGCAGATTTAAGACAAGGATTTGTCCTGGTTACTGGTCCAACAGGTCATGGAAAGTCAACAACGCTTGCTGCAATTATAAATGAAATAAATCTAAAAAGAGCAGCACATATCTTAACCATTGAAGACCCAATTGAATACATTTATCATACTGGAAAAAGTATTGTTTCTCAGCGGGAAATAGACATTGATACTCACTCTTGGGCAAACTCCCTAAGATCAGCTCTCCGTGAAGATCCCGACGTTGTTTTGGTAGGTGAAATGAGAGATCCTGAAACAATTGCTGCTGCTATAACAATTGCAGAAACAGGTCATTTAGTATTCTCTACCCTTCATACAAATTCTGCTTCGCAAACAATTGACAGGATAATCGATACTTTTCCTGCAAGTCAACAGGCCCAAATTAAAACTCAGCTTGCATCATCTTTAAAAGGAATTATATCCCAACGTCTTCTTCCTCAGATAAGCGGAGGGAGAGTGCCTGCAGTTGAAATTCTTTTAGGAAACTCTGCGGTTGCAAGTAATATAAGAGAAGGAAAAACACATTTGATTGATTCGGTTATTCAAACATCACAAGAATCCGGAATGATTACTCTTGAATCATCTCTTGCTTCTCTTGTTCTGTCGGGAACAATAAGTTTGGAAACAGCAAAAGGTTATTCTCTAAGACCAAGTGAATTAATGCGATTGCTAGGATAAACAAATGAGACTTAGATATAAGGCAGCAACAAAAGAAGGAAAAATAATTCAAGGCTTAATTGATGCAAAAGACGTAAATGAAGCAGCTGGTTATCTTCGAAACAAGGAATTCATGGTTATAAAAGTTGATCCTGTTACTTCTGGTTCTTTTTCTTCTATTCTTGCAAAGCTAAATAAAGTAAAATCATCGGATATTGTTTTATTTACAAGGCAACTCTCTTCAATGCTTGAGTCAGGGCTTACCTTAATGCGGGCACTTGAGATATTTAGAGATCAAATACAAAACAAGGCAATGATTGAAATAGTCAGTAGTCTTATAACAGATGTTGAAGGAGGTAAACCTTTATCTAGAGCTCTTTCTAAATTTCCTGATGTTTTCACTCCGATTTATATTTCATTAGTAAAAGCCGGAGAATCTTCAGGGCTTTTGGATAAAGTTCTTTTACGACTTGCTGATAATTTAGAAAAACAGGAAAAGCTTAAAAGTACGATTAAATCAGCACTTATGTACCCTATTATAGTTGTTATCTTAATGATTATCGTACTTTTTGTAATGATGATTTTTGTAATTCCGCAACTCTCAGCTTTATATAAGAATTTAAATATACCTCTTCCTCTTCCAACGCAAATTATTGTCGGAATGTCTAATTTTGTAATTGTCTTTTGGCCGCTTATTCTTATTGCTTCTGTTTTCTTATTCTTATTCTTTAAACGTTGGAAAAAAACAGAGCAAGGTCAACTTATTATAGATAATATAATGTTGAAAATACCCGTATTCGGTCTTTTGATAAAGCAAACAATCTTAACTGAATTTTCAAGAACTTTTGGTCTTTTGGTGGGAACAGGAACATTAGTTGTTGATGCGCTTTTAGAAACTGCAGATACAATGGGAAATATTTACTATAAAAATGCTGTAAAAGATATTTCAAAGCAGATTGAAAAAGGTGTTTCTGTTGGTGATGCAATGCAGTCAAATCCTTTATTTCCTGCGATGATCGTCCAACTCGTAAAAGTTGGTGAACAGACTGGAAAAGTTGATGAGAATCTTTTAAAAGCATCAGAATATTACGAGCGTGAAGTAAATCAAACAGTAAAGACTTTAACAACTGCGATGGAGCCTTTTATTATGATAGTTTTAGGTGTAGGAGTAGGATTTTTAATAATTTCAGTAATTACTCCAATTTACAGTCTGATTTCAACTATTCAATAATCAAGACTCAAAAATAGCTTTAAACTGGGGTCTTTACAAGATATTTTGAATATGGTTATTATTAATATATACATGAAAAAACTCACTGCCCTATTTAAGAAAAACAGCGGTTTTACATTAATAGAGCTTTTAGTCGTTATAGGAATCCTCGGAATTTTAGCAGCAGCGCTTATTGCAACAATTGATCCTTTTGAACAACTTAAAAAAGCTGATGATTCAAAGATAAAAAATATTTTAGTAGAGTTTCAAACTGCAAATGTGAGATATTATACTACTCATGGAGCTTTTCCTTGGAATGATGCTAATAGTACGAATGTGAATTGCACAGGTTTTCCTTCCCCAGATATTGCAAGTGCTCCGCTTGCGACTGGAAATTTAATAGATTGTATTAATGGCGCCTCTGGAAGCTTAATTGCAGAAGGTGAATTGAAATCAGCTTTTGATACCAATACAAATGATCTTAATAAAATATACTTAAATTGGAGCAGCAGTGATGCAACAAATATGACAGTTTGTTTTAGCCCTACTTCTAAATCCCAAAAAGCTTCTCCTGAAACAGTATATGATTCAACAGGGGCAGATAACAGCGCTTCGTGTCCTGATGCATCAGCGCCAGATGGAACTTGCTACTGGTGTACGAGGTAGTTAATAAATGCCTCTTCTTTATTCAACAGTAATTTTTCTAATAGGCCTTTGTATTGGTTCTTTTTTAAATGTTGTTATAGATAGACTTCCTAAAAAAGAATCAATAGCTATTGGTAGATCATATTGCGACAGCTGCAAAAAAAAGCTTACATGGTACGAGTTAATTCCAGTTATTTCTTATTTTCTTCTGATAAGAAGATGTAAATCCTGTAAAGCGCCACTTAGTCTCCAATATCCATTAATAGAAACTGTAACAGGGATATTTGCATTATTAAGTTATATGTTTTTAATTCAGAATAAAAGTTTAAACATAGCTAGTTTTATCTCTTTTTTATATTATATTTCAATAATTTCCTCTTTTATTGCGATTTTTGTAATTGATATTAAATACGGAATAATTCCTGATAAAATAATTATTTTTATGCTTTTTATAGTACTCTCCTACTCTTTTATATTTGAAAGCAACTTAATAATAGAATCACTTATTTCTGCAGCATCTGCTTTTTTATTCTTTTTAATGTTAGTATTAATTACTAAAGGTAAAGGAATGGGATCTGGAGATGCAAAGTTGGCTTTTGCAATGGGTCTTATTCTCTCTTTTCCAAAAATTGTAGTGTCTTTATATCTAGCTTTCTTGACAGGCGCTTTTGTATCAATCATACTCGTTATATGGGGCAAAAAACACTTCAAAAAAAGCACAATTCCTTTTGCACCTTTTTTGTCCTTTGGGACAATACTTTCTCTTTTTTTAGGAAACCAAATTTGGCAAATTGCAAGACTAATTCTTCAATTTTAGGTTTTACTTTAATTGAGCTTATTACCTCAGTTGCAATTCTTGCTATTATTGCAACGATAAGTATAGTTGCTCTAAATCCTTTTGCTCAGTTCCAAAAAGCAAATGACGCAAGGATTAAATCAGATCTTTCACAAATTGAAAAGTCACTGGAGCAGTATTATGAAGATAATGATAGTTATCCTAGTAATACAATTAATTATAAAATTGATTCATTAGGAACTGAGATTGATTGGGGTACTGCCTGGCAGCCATATATGAATATTTTACCTAAAGATCCAAGAAGTCCAACTCAAACATATGTCTATTACTCGCCTGATGGACAATCATATTATTTATATGCTAATTTAAATAGAGAAGATGATACAGCTCTTTGTAACCTTGGATTAGCCTGTGAATCTTTGAGTCAATTTGGAATTGCAGGGAATGCGTGTGGGGCTGTATGTAATTTTGGAGTTTCTAGTCAAAATGTAAGTCCATGAAAAAAGGTTTTACTTTAATTGAGCTTTTAATAGTAGTAGCCATAATAGGTGTTTTAGCAACGCTTCTTATGTCAAATTTTGTGGGCGTAAGACAAAGAGGAAGAGATGCTGAAAGAAAGTCTAATATGAGACAAGTCCAATCTGCTCTTGAAATGTATAGGGCTGATGTAGGGTCTTATCCTGTTGCTCTTCCCTCTTGCGGATCATCTCTTCAATCAGGAAATATTACTTATATGCAAAAAGTTCCCTGTGATCCTTTAAACAGTGGCAGCTTTGTTCTTACTTATACTTCAGATGGATCGGTATATTCTCTTATTTCTTGTCTTGAAAACGTAAATGATTCACAAAAAGATAGCTCCACTGATCCTCAATGTGATGGAACAAATTCTTGGTCATTTACTCTTCAAAATCCTTAAAATGTTTAAAAAAAATAACAAAGTTGTAAGCAAAGGAAGTTATTTCTATATGCGTTTAATTAACAGCAAAGGCTTTACGATAATTGAGCTGATTATTGCCATATCAATAATAGCTTTAATTTCTACAATTGGAATAGCTTCTTTTGCAGGAAGAGGAAAGATTGCAGAATTAGATGCTGCTATAAATAGCGTTTCTTCATATCTTCAGCTTGCAAGGTCAAGAGCCATTTCTCAGGTAAAACCACAGGATCCGGTAATTTGTACAGGAACTCTGGAGGGATACAAAGTGGTAATTAGCCAGGCAAACAATAGCTATGAGCTTGATATTGTCTGTGGAGGTACAACAAGTAAAATTTCTGAAGAAGTTCTTCCAACAAATTTTTCTTTTGATAATGATACTACATCTACTTCTTTTTTCTTTCCTATACTTACTCATGGGGTTAACGGATCAGGAGTTATTTCAATTTCAGGCTATGGAAAAAAGAAAACAATAACAGTGGATTCTGTAGGAGGAATAAACATTAAGTGAGGATATTAAGTCAGAAAGGACAGGTTTTAATAGAAACATTAATTGCATTAGGTGTTGCAGTTGTAGTTGTTGCTGCAATTACAACTATAGTTATCTCATCATTAAATAATGCTGTTACAGCAAGAAGCCAGGATTTGGCAAGTGGATATGCAAAACAAGGAATTGAGGTTGTAAGAAATATGGCAAAAAACAGCTGGAATAATTTTCAATCAATGGATCAAATTAACTATTGCTTAGATAAAGATGCTTCTGTCCCCACGCCAAAAGGAGTTGGCAGTTGTGGACAAAATGTAGACAATTTTGTTAGAGAAATTGAGATAAATCATCTATCAGTAAGCTGTGAGTATGATGATCCCAGTAATCCAGTAAATACTCAGGTAGTAGTTACTGTTTCTTGGACAGATGGAAAATGCACAGATAGAGATAATCTTTTTTGCCACAAGGCTGAACTAGAATCTTGTTTTTCTAACGTAAACAATCTTACTCAATAAAAAATGAAAGAATTTAAGAAAATATTTATAAAATCAGATGGATATACTCTAATAGAGCTTTTAGCAGTAATTATTGTTCTTGCTACAGTAGGACTTGTGATTGGCGCAATAATAATTTCTGCTTTTAGAGGAACAGCTAAAACAAATATTGTAGGCGAACTAAGACAAGAAGGAAACAATAGATTATCTGAGCTTTCAAAAATGGTTGAATTTTCTCAAAGCTTTGACGGAGTCAGTATAAATGGAATAGACTACAATACTAATTGTATAGCAGAAGATCCAAATAATCCTACTCAGTATAAATATTTAAAGATGACTGATTTTACCAATGCAGAGTTAATACTTTCCTGCGCAATAGATCCTGATACAAATAATCCAACAATTGCTTCAAACGGAGCATCTTTAATTACCTCTGACTCAATTTTAGTAACTGATTGCTATTTTACATGCACCCAGGATTACTTAGCAGAACCTCCTATTATTGGTTTATATTTTGATTTAATGAAAATAGTAGGAACAGGAGTTTCTAATCAGAATTATTCAGCGTCTTTTGAAACAAATATTGTAATGAGAAATTTAGGAAAATAGCTTGACAGAGTTATTCCCTGTTGCTACTCTATTTAAAGATGGCAAAATTACCTTTTTTAAAGGAAGAAAATGGTCAAGTACTATTAATAGTAGTTCTTGCTATGGTTATAGTGCTTAGTATTGGTCTTGCAGTTGCCTCAAGAAGTATTATCGGACTTCGAACTTCAACAGAACAGGCTGAATCACAAAAAGCATTGTCTGCTGCAGAAGCTGGAATTGAACAGTTGCTGAAAACTTCAACAGATGCGAATCTTTCAGGTTCTCTTTCAAATAATACTACTTTTTCTACTATTGCTACTCAGATTTCCGGAACTAGTTTTCTTCTAAACGGCGGCGGTATTATTTCAAGAAATGACGGTACTGATGTGTGGCTTTCTGACTATTCAAATGACCCTTCACTTATATATTTAAATCAATGGTCTGGTAATTTGACTTTAAGATGGGGCGATGATTCTGGAGCATGTAACAATGCTGCTTTAGAAGTAGTTATAATTTCAGGAACAAAAGCTAATCCTGTTTTAACTAAGTATGCTGTTGATCCATGTCAAGATAGAGCAAATACAAACAATTTTACCTATGTTTCAGAAAATCAGAGTACAATTTCTGGAAAAACGTTATATTATGCAACTTCAATTGCAATAACAAATGGACTTATTGCACGAATAGTGCCTTTATATGAAAATACAGTGATAGGTGTAAATGGAAGTGTTGCGCTCCCCAATCAGGGATCTATTATTAGTTCTAGTGGAAAATCGGGAGAAACTGAGAGAAAGGTTACTGTATTTCGCGGATTCCCTAAAGTCCCCTCAGAGGTATTCCCATACAATCTCTTTACGCCATAATTATGAAAAAGAAACCATTTGGTCTTGATATAGGGGCTACAACAATAAAATTGGTGTGGCTTGATAGCGGATTGGGGGGGTATGTATTTAAATCCTCAATTATTGCTCCTACTCCTCCTAAAGGAATGATGTCTGAAGCGCCTTTAGATGAAGAAGAGATGGCTCAAGCAATAAGAAAAGCAGCTGATGATATTAAAATTGATACAAGATTTGTTAATGTTGCTTTGGCTGAAAATCAAGTCTACACAAAGGTACTTGAAATGCCTGTGTTATCAGAAAAAGAATTAAGATCTGCTATCTATTGGGAAGCAGAACAGTATATTCCGGTTCCGTTAACAAACATCACCCTTGCCTGGAATATTTTTAAAAAACCGGAAGTAAATGCGGTAAACGAAAAGATGCAAGTTTTAATGGTTGGTGCTCCTACTGTTTTGATAAATAAATATCAACGAGTTGTTTCCGCAGCAGGGTTTACAGTTTCTGCGATGGAAACAGAGATATTGTCTGCAATTAGAGCTTTGGTTTCAGGAGACAATTTCCCTACAACTTTAATAATTAATATTGGATCGGTAAGCACGTCTCTTGCAATTATTAGAAAAGGAATTATGGTATTTACTTATTCAATGTCTATTGGTGGCGCAGCAATAAACCGGGCAATCGCATCAGATCTTGGGCTTTCAGATGCTCAGGCAGAAGAATATAAAAAAGCTTATGGTTTTTCTGATAAAACATTAGGAGGAAAAATCGGAAAAGCAACAGAGCCGATATTAGGCTCAATTCTTACTGAGGTAAAAAAGTCAATTGCCTTTTATTCTCAGAAATATAAAGATGATTCTTCTATTAGGCAAATAATCTTATCAGGCGGCACAGCAAAACTTCCAGGTATTGATGTATATTTTGCAAATGCCTCAGGCATTGAGACAGTAACTGCTAATCCCTGGAAAATACTTTCTTCCCAGCAAGTTCCAAAAGAAATACTAGATAACGGACCGGATTATTCTATTGCAGTCGGTCTTGCGATGAGAGATTATGAATAGCAATATCAATCTTCTTCAGCAAAAAGATGATCAGCTGATAAAAAAACGAAAAAGGGTAAAAATATTAAAATTAGCAGCTGGTATTTCCCTTAGTTTAGTTGCTTTATTTTCAATCATTATTTTTATCCTGAATATGCAGCTTTCTGTAACTTCAATTAAAAGTGAACAAAATTCAATTATTAATTCTATTTCAACTTTAAAAGATAAGGCTGCTAAAATAATTTTAGTTAATGATAGAATTAAAGGAATATCAGAAATTTTAAAACAGAGAAAAAATTATTCAAATTTAATAGAAACAGTTTTAGCTTCAGTTCCAAGTGGGGCAAAAATAACAAGTCTTGAGATTAATAAAGAAAATTTAAAT
>QZIP01000020.1 GCA_003599595.1 Candidatus Parcubacteria bacterium | reverse complement strand
TGGTGGGTTTGCTTCTTCTCACTTTAGTTTATTTTCCAATATCCCCCTTTGTCAGGTCCGATACGTATTATCTTCCCCTTCTTCTTTAAAGAATCAAGTCTTCTTTGAACAGTGGAAGGACTTAATGACAATTTTTTAGAGATCTCTTCTCTCGAAATATTACCATTATTTCTGATTTCTTCTAAAACTTTAAGTTCACTTTCTTCAACTGATTTCTTTGATTTATTTTTTTCTGTTCGATTTTTCTGTTCGATTTTTCTGTTCGATTTTTCTGTTCGATTTTTCTGTTCGATTTTTCTGTTAGTTCTTCCCGCTATTTGTTGGATTGCTGATAATTGAATGACATCCGGATTACTTCTTAAAATAAGCTTTATCATAAAGTCATTTTCACTGTACTCAGGCAACGGATTGCCGTTTTTAGACATTTCCTTGTACATTCTGTCAACACCTTCTCCAAGTTCCTTTACGTACTTGTAGTCAGCTAGAACAGAAGCTATTTGTGGATTTCTGGAAAAATGGATACCACGCATATTATGAATTCTTACAAGACCTGGAAGTCTTCCTGGACTATGAACCTCAAGCCTATCACTAAACATCTTGATATGTATATCAGTCCCACTAATGCCATAGTCTCTGTGAATGACAGAGTTCACAATTCCTTCCTCAATGGCAAAATCAGGATATTCTTTTATGGTTTCAAATTTTCCATCAGCTCCAAGCCTCGAATAATCTTTAACTTGCGTTTTTACAAATTCTATTGTGTTATCAAGAAGGTTTTTTAATGGCCCTGTAAATATCTTATCTTTGATCAAGTTAAGTTCTGTACCGGTTTTTTCTTCTGTACCTTCATATTTTAAAAAGCGTACTCTTGCTCTTGGAAAAAAGCTTTCAGGTTCTTTCCCAAAAAGCAGAATACATGCAGCTTTAATTTTATATCCTTTAGAATCTTTTTCAATAAGTTTCAAACCGGATTCCAAGAATTCCAATGGCGTTTTTGTGCTGCCTTTTATATTTCTATAATCTTCAACAAGAGAAATATTAATGTCTTCAATATTTGCTCTTTCAATAAAGGTGTTTTCAAATACAATTTCGCCCTTGTCATACATTAGTTGCAGACGTTCATTAAAGCTGAGTTTGCGGCTCTCGTCACCAATTCTATAATAAACTTCATCCTTGTGATTTGAATGAACCTTAAGACTTTGAGGTATTTCAATAATAAGAAGTTTGTCTGCTTCTCTATTATTATTTATGCAATCAATAAAGTCAAAATTGACTTTAACAGGAGGACGGCAAAAGTCAAATGGCATTTGCATGAAGTCATTCATCCGGGAAGCAAAATTTTTAGTACCCTCTATTTTACTGTCATAAATGCCAACAATAATGGTACCGCCATCAGCATTGGCAAATGCTACGAGATGATTGGCAAGGTCTTTAGCCTCAATCCGGGCACTTTTTCTATCAAATGTTTGTCCTTCACGTGTAGTTATAAATTCTTGTATGTCTTTTCTCATTGTTTTTACCTCTTTGTTTGTAGTTTTATGTCAATATTTCTGTTTAAGATCATTGTATGGATAATGCGAAACACAAGTATGCTAATAATGGAGAGTTCACCATAAAAGGCATACAGCAGCAATAATTTAAATTACGTTTCTGTCCTATGCGATAGCGACTGTATATAGACTGGAATTTGATAAATAAGTTCCATTCACCTCAATTATCTACTGCTGTAGTCTATTTCTTGGACTATGTTCGAGTTTCTTAGTAATTCATAAAATTCTTTAATACCTAGATTACTTTGTCGCTCATTAAACCTTGTTGGTCTAATTCTGCTAAATGTAAAATCTACCCTCCTTTTCGCTCTAGACAACGCAACAAAAAATGCACATCTATCTTCATCCGGTTGATTTCTAAAATTCCAAAAAGCAGCATCTTCTAAACCAATAAAAAATACTGTATCATATTCCAAGCCCTTACTTTTATGAATTGTCATTACCGGTATAGAGTTTAATCCTTCCAAGTTCTCTACAGCCTTTAACCATTCGTTGACTTCTTCATATTCTTTCCATAAATATTGGGCCATATCTTCAATTAAATCATCAAAATAACTTCCTCTTTTGTATTGAGGAAATGTGCTCTTAATTGCATCTACTCCAAAGAAATTTACTATGCCACAAATAGCTGTTCGTAATTCATCTTTGCTGTTAACTGAACTTATCTGTTTTTTGAACTCAGTTAAAAACCTCTCCAGTTCTTTTTGTAGTAAATATATCTTATCTATTTCCGTTTCAGAGTCAAAATCTCTTATTAATGATAAAGTATCCATAATATAAACCCATGCATCTGCATTTCTATTAGCATAAGCCAGATAAAATATGTTAATGTATATCTTGATACTTTCTTCCTTCAAAAAGTCTTGATATATACATTCGTTTCTTGATTTTAGTCCTAAAGAGTTTAGTTTTATTATAAGGTCTCCTGCGTATGTATCAGGAAGCTGCTTTACTAAAATACAAATATCTGACAACTTGACTCCTAAATTGACAAGATTTTGTATTTCTGTTGAAATCACGTCCGTTTCTTGTATGTGGTCTTTAAATATATGCAGGTAAGCACTACCATCTTCCGGTTTCCATTTTGGACTTGTTTGTATAGTCAGATCTGACTCGTTTAAGGAGCTATACAACAATTTTTGAAGCTCAACCAGTCGAGGTGCCGAGCGATGGTTCATAACAAGCTTAAGCTCTTTTGCATTGAAATCTGATTTATAGTCAACAAAAATACTTTCCATAGCACGAGCCCATAGCATAATTCTCTGTTTACTGTCACCAACAGCAGTAATCACTACCTCAGCATTTAAAAAGCATGTTTTAATCAAATCATATTGAATATCTGTTGTATCTTGGAATTCATCTAAAAAAACATAGCTATATGTCATTTGCATAGATTTTTTTATTAGTGGGTTTTCCCGAATTAGATATTCAGCCAGTCTGGATATCATTTGAAAACTAATTACTGCTTTAAAATCAAGGGATGAGTTGCCATTTAATAACAATTGCCATGTATTTCTAAGTATATTATTCGCTAATGAATCTTTTTCGACTATCGGTAATTTATTGCGGATTAGAGCATTATTCAAACGGTCATTTATTATATTGTTCCTTTGTCCAGGTTCAGGCTTAAATCCGGCCAATTCAAATGCACATCTTATATCGTTAATATTTGCAATATCATAATCTCGGTGAGGACGATATGCTTGAGGAATGGCCCTGTTAAAACGGTCAATCAATTCCTTTGCAAAAGCATCATATGTCATTGATTCAAATCTCTGTGCTAATTCTTTACCACATCTTTTTTCAACACGCTCAAACAAATTTCGGGCAGCATCTTTTTTAAAACTTACTGCAAGTATACGTTTTGGGTTGCAACAAGTATTTGTTTGCAACAAAAAGCAAGCTCGTTGTGCAAGTAACTCTGTCTTTCCGGCTCCAGGACCTGCAATTACTAGCGTGTTTTCTTTGCTTTTTACAGCATGTAATGCTGCATCTTCTAGTTTTAACCCATCTACTGGCTTCCATAAATTGGGCTTAATATAATCATTTATCTTCATTTATTTCACCTACTGCTGAATATGGGTCATCTTTTAAAGCATCCTCTATAGCATTAACAATTCTTTTTAATGGTTTTGGTAAACTTTTGTTTATTTCGTCCATGTTAATTAATGATAGAGCCAAACGATGTGTACTTGGCTTCCCACGGTTTAAGAAAAAATAATTGTACCATACCATTAAAGCTTTCTGTTTTTCAGAGTATGTGCTACCGTCGCCACCCTCTGATTTTAGTGTTGCCTTTATATCATTTAACTGTGGTGATATATGATTTTCGGGCTCTTCAACTGCAACAATTGTAAGTACCGGAGGAGTAATATTAAAAGATAGTCTATCACCTTCTTTTTTCTCTTCCGACTCTTTCATAATACTGTTCTCAATATCTAAAAGAGAATTTACCAGTGATAAATAAAACAAAGACCTTAAACCATCTCCAAGTTCCTCTACATTATAATCTCTTGTTGTTTCTGTCGGGGAGAACTTTACCTCTACCTTCTTCAATATTGTATCCAAATCTGTACTATTAAACTTCATGGTAGCATCAGTATATCTATAATCAGAGTGATAGTTTTTCCATTGATTTTTTACTGCTTTTTTAAGCATATCAACACCTGTTTCCTGGTCAAAAACAGCATCAACTTCGCGGATTTTATCTTTAAGACTTTCCTTTGTATCATCAGACCAGTTAATCCCATTCAACACTCTGGACAAAATTGTTCCTGATACATTCCTTAACTGCTCCGCAGGATTCCTGATTGCAGGTACATATATAGTTTTTATGTGAGAAAGATCATGTCTGCTTGCAGGTTTTTTATCCTCATCACGAATATCTTCTTCCTCAGATGCAGTAATATAATATACCTTTGATTCTATTGACCCATCTGGACTACTGCTTTTCTTCCAACTGGCTTCAAGCCTAATCCGTAAATATAGTGGAAGTCCAACATCATCAACGACAAAACTCTTGAAAAATATGGGTATACTATAGGAATTATCACCTTTTTCAAGTTCTGGAAAAGTAAATACTGCTTCAATATGTAAATTATTCTCAGAAATTTCTTCAGGAGCCTTACCCTTTGGGACATGAAAATCAGACCTCTGTAAACTATGATCAAAAGCTGTTTCACCAAATATTTTTAATAATGCATGAATAAATGCTGTTTTTCCGCTACTATTGCATCCGATAAAAGCTGTTAATTTATCAAACTCGATTGTTGTTTCTTCCGGTCCAAAACATCTAAAATTTCTAACCTTTAACTTACTTAGTCTCATAGTTACCTCCAATTTTAGCCGGCTATATTAAACATACCTGTACTTCCAATTATAGATACAACTTGTCTAGTTTATGGATAATACGAAGCTTAGTTAGCACAATCTTTATTTAACCTCTTGCTATTAACACCAGAATTATTAAACCTGACAAAGGCATTCACCACCTGGCTTTTGGTGCTCGTATTCAACTCAAACGAATATTCATACCATATACCTTGCTTAGTATCTCACTCGCCTTTTCTCCAATGTCCCTGGGGTATTTGTGCTTGTCAAAATCACTCTCTAAGTATTTACAAAAAGTTTTTACATCTGTCATCTCATCCCGTTCTAGCTCACTGAGAAAATTGTTATACCTACTTTCTACAAAAACCTTATAATATATGATGACGGTATCTATAACCTTTTCAGATTCCGTATATCCATTTAAGAGAACATAGTTTGTCAAAATTAAAGCTTGGGTCACAAGCATGTGACCCAATGTGTATTCAATGTTTGGTGAAAAACGGCGCTCTGCCAAGTCGTAAGCCCTGTCAATATTGCGGAATGCTATACCCAACTGTTCTTTCTTTTCGGGAATATAATCTATCCTTCTACTATAGCGCAACTTACATTTTGCCTCCTGATGTAAAAATTGATAGTTGTCACTTAAAAGAGGGTGCAATTTCTCATAAATCTTGTTTGGTAGTTTAATTGTACCTCCGGAAAATTCCTTAGAAAAAATGTATTGAATATTATCTAGAAAATAATACGGCCTTGCCTCTCGATAAAAGGCAGTATTCATTTTACCAGATGCAAGTGTGTAAAGATTAATTAAATCAGAAATAATGCTGTAATAAGCCTGTGCGATGTATGCATGATTGCTTTCCTCATCCGCAAATTTCGACAGACACCGATAAATCCAGTACTGGGAGTTAGCCACAAATTTGAAGCCTGAGTGAGAGGTTTCTGCGATCTCAATATTATAAAGGTAATCTCGCTGCACTGCGGAGCCTGCAATTTTGCAAATATTGTACATAGTCTCGTCTACACCAAAATCTATTGCATTTTGAGAAGAGATAGTTCCCTGACTTGCCAGAATGATCATAGCCTTCAGCTCGTCTGTGCGCTGGCTACTGAGGATGTTAATACTGGGCAGATTCAATTTATAGTCCACACGTTTTAGCAGTCCTTTTTCCACGCGGATTATGTAATCCAGAATTGAGTTTTTCTCCTGGTAATCTATTAAACTTAATGCTGCGATTTTTTTGTTGAAATCACTGATTTCCATTATTTGTTTATCTTCATTAGTAAAGTGATTTTTCACTTCGTAGAACTTTACCTCATGTGCTAAATGTGATTGACGGCTAAAATAATAACGGGAAAAGTCCTTATTAGATTTATTGACTACAAGAATAATGTGAACATTGTTGGCCTTGAGCCTTCCTAAATAGTCAATAATGCAGTTGCTTATCTGTGCGAGTGTGATAGAGCCCTCATCAAATAACAGCAATGTATTAGGTGTTTCCAACAAACGGTTCAGGACTCTGTCATCAAGCGCCACATCGGATGGGAAGTAGTATGTATTATAGGAGAAAAGTTCCTGCATGATATCGAATAGACAGTAGGTTTTGCCGCTAAATCGGTTGCCGTAGAGAATCTGAACAGTGTATCCATTTTTGTCAAAATCACGGATCAGTTCTCGGGTAATATTACGCTTAATGAAGAAGCTTGGCAGTGTGATCGTCTTCGTTTTTGGCTCGATGCGCACGGCGTCTGCATAAAATAGATATCGAATGCTGTCATAGTTGCTTTTATCTAGCTGCTGGAAACGGATACCGTTGTATTGATCGAGTTCGTCATTTTCCATGATCTTCTGTGCTTCTCCATAACACTCGTACACAGCATTGCAAAAGCTTTTGAGCTCCTCTTTACTTTTTACCCGGATTACATTTGTGACACCGTAATTTTCTAACTTTATCTGCTTTAGCATGGGAATATCCTTTTCAGGAGCCAGTTTTACGTCATAATATACATAATAAATCGCTTTGTGTGCATCATTAATTATTCTCGACTTATCGGCTAACTTCAATTCCGCAGCAAATAGCAGATCTAATTCCTCGTCCAGCCCACAACCAATAAAAATGATACTGTTATTGGTTTTTAGAAATTGATGAATATCACCATGAATTTTATAAAGACAGTATTTGTTTTCTAATCTTCGCTTATTCTGCCTAAAGTATGGGATGATAATCTCCATCCCGTCAATCGTACTCTCGATTGCATCGTCAAAATTGAGGGTATAAATATACCTCCAATTGCAGTTTAAGAAATCGCGTTGGTACTGCTCAAGCGTTTTTACCCCTGAAAAATTGTTTTCCATGTATTGCAATAATTTGTTTTCATAAGAAAGTGTTTTTTCTTTAGATTTTTCAAGGGCATTCCAGTAAATATCTGCAACTGCTGACAAGTTACCCTGCTTAAGATCCTCAACCTCCTCTGTACTCATCCCCAATATTTTTGCAAGCTGTCCGATCAAAAAATTCTTTAGATCATTCCCGTTCGGCACTGTACCATGTCTGGTTTCAGCTCCACTAGTAAAACCCGCACCAATGATTGGGATTAATCTCTTAGGTTTGATAAGCGTTTTTATTTCCTTTAATAGATTATTTTGCTCAGTAATATTATTGTAATTGATAATTTGCATACAAAATCCCCTACATATATTATTTTTATCAATATCAGTTAATCAACTTCCCATTTTAGACATTTGTTACAGCAATTTATATTTCAAGGCTTATTGCCAATTACTAACAATATTTTACTACAATAATTTAATAAATGCACCATTATTATGTAAAATTCTGAATATTTTTGGCAGAACTCAAGAAGAGTTGTGAATGACTATACACAATTTCTCGGGCTAATAGTGTGGCTTTTATATAACGTTTTTACAAGTACCTCTTGTACGTCTGGAGTAGGGTAACAATTTACGGAAGAGATACCTGTTACCGGCGACGAAACCAATCATGCACCAACCGGCACACAACCACCTATGGCATTTCCAAAAGAAATCCGCAAGCCGGGAATGATGTCCCTTTATAACCTGGTCCGGTGCATCCTTTTAAGCAGGAATATGGATGCCAAAAAGCATGCTATAAATGACTTCAGACTTATAGGTGAATATATCAAGAGCCGGATTGACCGGGTCCTGGAAAATGAAACATGCTTTAATACGGAATTTCAGGATTTGATGCGTGAAGCGATAGCCATTGAATATAAAATCCGAATGGCGCTTCCTCATGACGAGGAGCATTTATTATTGAAGTATGATGAAATAACCAATAGTCTGTGCGATGTTTTAAGAGAGGAAGTTTATATACAGGGTGTATGCGATGGGGTCAGCATGGCAAACAGCTTTGCCCGTTATGGAGATACGGGGACTGAAGGTTCTCATAATAATGTCGATTAGCCCGAAGCAAACCCACCAGCATAGCTGGTGGGTTTCTTCGGACCAAATGAGCTTATTAAGCTTCTGTCAAGACAGTGCTAAAAAATTTCACTAGCTAAGTCAAAGCCTGTGCTGTCACAGCATCCTCATGTTTAATCGTCAGCGTACCTTCTTTTATATGACAATCAATCCTGTTCATTTCACAAAAATCAATAACCTGCAGGCTTAGTTGATTGTAAAATTCTCTGAAATTAGGGTACTGTGATATCAAAGAGTTATAATTTGTCCTACCAAAAATAATCCTATCGGCAAAACTAACCGCCTCAAGTATTCCTTGGATATCCTGCTCTATTATATTCGGAGTTGGATACGGCTCAATGCTTACCCAAGTTCTACAACCTTTTTTATGAAGCTCATATAAGCTGTTAATCCTATCTTCATATGAGGCGGCAAATGGTTCAATCTTTTTCCTGAAATCCTCATTCAAAGAAATTAACGTAATACCAAATTCATTTTCAAGCGGAAATTCCGCAAGTTCCAAAGGTAAAAGTCCCTTTGTAAGTGCTGTACACTTAATTCCAGCATTATTTAACTCTCGAATGATTTCAATGCTTGAAGCTGAAATCTCATCATATTCATACATAAATGGGTCAGTTGTAAAACAAAGATGCACAGATGTTATTTTATCTTTATATCTGGGAATTTCTTTACGCAACAATTCAATTGTATTACAAACCAATTTAGGCTCAATCCACTCTTCATATGTTTTAACTTTGCTAAATCTCTTTGCCATCAGAAAAGCATAACATGGATATTTACAACCATGTGAGCAGCCTTGTACATGGTTTATGGTATAGTCGCCATATTCAACTCCGGTTTTATAAAGCAATGTTTTTCTTTCAATAAAGCTATTTACCTTTTTCATTTCATAACCTCATTTTCCGGAATATTTTAAAATATGATCTGCTCCATTAAGAGCCAATCTTATTGCCGTGTGGCTATCATTTGAAACCGCAAAACAAAATAAGAACAAAGGGCAATTTTTTGTATTATATAGTATTCTTGGATTATCAGCAACTGCAGAGAATATAGTTTTTAGTCTGCCACAAATATATTTCTTCAATTGTACTTCATTAACCTCTTTGTTAAAACGCTGTCCTTCATCAAATAATGACATCTGCATATCAGGCTTGTAGAATTCTTCAAACCATCCATCGTCACCAAATATTTTGTTTAATTTATTCCTCCAGGACTCTTGTATTCTACCATCTTTCTTCAACATTCGATTTGCTGCACTTAGAGGGAACAGATACCATACATCAATTGCTTTCGTAGCAGCTATAATTTTAAGTGTTTCCCATTCAAGTTCTGTAGCATATGGGTCAAGAAACATCAAAGCCCTGTTTTTGCGCCAATCTGTTTTTGCACAAATATTCTTTAATGCAGTATTACAATCTTCATTTTTAACGCTTACTCTATGTAAAACATGCGAAAATTCATTGTTTACCAAAATGCTTAATTCTTTCGCATAATCATGATTTTTCTCAATAAAAATGTACTTATCAAATGGATTGGCTACTTTCAAAGCTAATTTTGCAGAGCCTTCAATAACTTCTTCCTCACCACCTATATTTATATACCCCGTACCAGCAAATGCATCAATATATATTTTTTTGAACACCTGATTTTTCAAGGCTGTAATGTAAAAATTAAGATAGTCTGAGAGAATATTTAGTTTTTCTACCGTCCAATACCCACCAAAACTATGTTTACTCATTATAGCCACCCTTCTCAATGAGTCTAATCATAAGCCAATATTATAGATCATCGTTTTTTAATCTATTCTTTAGTTAAATAGCAAAAAACTTTACGCAAAAGAACAAATGTTCTATTAATATAGTAATATATTTATACAAAAATTGCAAGGCAATTTATTCAGTATCAATATTTACACGAACATATTCGGTGAACTCCAAGAAATTTTATTTTATATATAGTATTATATCTATATCGAGAAAATTTATCCCAGCATAAGATAATTACCTTCAATTCATAAAATGAGTCAACCGCTGTCTTCAGTTAAAATGCCACTACCCAATATCGGTATTGCTTCACCAAGATACTTAGTACAGCTCCACGAAAGTTCGTTGTCAGATAGAGTAGTGCATAATTGTTTTATTATGTGCAGTAACGCTCCATAGCCCAGCAGTATGTCATTCTGAGCGAAGCGAAGAATCTCGGACCCGTAAGGAATACCTGTGAGTATACCGGGTCATTTCTCACGGGCAATGAGATTCTTCGTTTCACTCAGAATGACACGGGCGGGGCGATGCAGGCATAATCGCCTATTCCTCTTGCGAAGCTTTTCTAAACAAAGCCAACAACTATAGACCAACGACTAGCGA
>QZIP01000042.1 GCA_003599595.1 Candidatus Parcubacteria bacterium | reverse complement strand
TCTCCCGCTCCAGAGGGGATAGTAACCTCAGAGAAGCCCCTGAATGGATTGATTATGTATGACCTTTCTAGGATTGAGAACTGGAATAGAAAAGTTAAATGAGCTACCCTTGCCTTCTGTGCTTTCTACCCATATTTTACCCTTATGATGGTGGACTATTTGAGATGATATATCTAAACCCAACCCTACACCATAAAAAGTTTCATCATCTGGATTCTTAAGTCTAAAGAATCGTTCAAAAATTTTTTTCTGATTTATCTTGGAAATTCCAATCCCAAAATCTTCAACACTTATTATAACTTTATTATCTTTAACTGCAATCCTAACTATAACTTTATTTGTATTAGGGGAATATCTGATGGCATTAATTAAAAGGTTTATCAGAACTTGAGATATACGTTCCCTATCGCCTTTAACATATCTGACAACTATACCCTCCTGGCTAATTTTGTGAGTGTTAGTGGTTTTTTGAACATCTTTTATAGTTGCTGTTACCACTTCATTAATATCAAAAATTTTTTCCTGATAATCAAACCCCACCGCTCTGATTTTAGAGGAGTTTAGTAGACCATTGATCAGGCTGGTCAGTCGGTGTACTTGTTCAGCAATATTATCTGTATAACCAAGCAGTTTTTTATCGTCACGTTTAGATAAGTGAGCCTGTACAAGTTGTAAATACCCATTAATTGTAGACACTGGGGTCTTAAGTTCATGCATAATCATTGAAGCAAATTCATCTTTTTGTTTTTCATAATTTTTGGCTTTCGTAACATCCTCTATAGCAAGCAGAATAGTCTGGGTAGAATTAATTTGACGATAAAATTTTCTGGCATTTAGTAGTAAAGTTCTTTTACCTATTTTGGGAACGTAATACTCAATTTCAAAATCATCAAAACTGGTGCCTTTTGTTAAGACTCTTTGTAATAATTTTCTGAATTTGGGAATATTTAGTTCTCCTCCTCCTAATTCATAAAACGGACGGTTCTCTAATTTTTCCGGTAAGAGATTGAAAGTTTGGTAAAAGGCCGGTTGGCAGTAATAACCTTTAGTTCCTTATTTAAGATAACCAGAGGTTCCCGGACCGTATTTACTATTGCCTCAGCATAATCCAAGGAATATTTAAATAAATCGAGGGTGTGTTTAAATTTATTAATATCAATACCAAGGACAGAGTTATTTGAGGATTCATACCGACCTTGAACTGCCTCTTTAAGAGTAGCTGGTAATTCTAGCTTTTGATTTTTTTTTATAATTTGTTTCACACCTCTAGGATATGTTCCTTATTACACATCTGGGATAACTTTACCACTCATTATTAACTTAATTTCTCTTTGCCGGAAAACTGCCCATCTTCTAGAGTGTAATTTGCTTACTAAGTATCTAATTTCTAAGTATCTCTTAGTGTTCATTTATATATCTTATTTTTAATTTAAATTAATCGAATGATAATAGGGGTCTAATCCAGTAAGGATAATAATTTTTCCTCCTCTATAGATTGTAAGGCAGGCCTGTCGCAATTTGTTAAAATGAGATAAATATTCAGGGATAAAGGTTCCAAATGACCCAGCTCCCAGGCAACGCCTGGGAGCCTAAGACTATAGGAAGAATATTGCAAGAGTTATAAACCCACAACCGGTGTGTAGTGGGTAGACACATAAGAATTTTTTAAGTTTATTAAACCTGGAGTTTGGAAAAAAATAAATCAATATCTTCATTTGTTTCTTCCCAAGTAAACTTAATTGTTTCTAAATGGCCAACTAAATCAGGATAAGTAGACGGAGTTTTATATCCACCATTACCAAATCTATCTGAGATTAACATCACACCGTTAAATATCTCTGAAAGCTCCCATAAAGGAAATGAAAACTTTCCAGATAATAAACGATTCATTTCCTCTTCTATTGTATTTGGAAGTTGGGGAGTATATCTTTGTCTCACATATTCATAAAAAATAAAGTGCAACATTTCATGTGCAGTAACTTTTAACCAACTATCCCCTCTGGATGATATTGGAATCTGAAACAATTTACAATCTAAATATCTTGGATAAGGTTGAGAAATAGAAAGTAATCCTCGATAAAGCCCGGGAGGCCAAGGTAATCCTTTAAATAATTTTCCAACTTCTGCAAAAAATATTGGAGCATACTTTCCCCACTCATTATTTACCTGAGGAATTAAAGGCTCTAAAATTCCACCATCTTTTTGATAAACACCTTCTACGTATTCTTTAATTTTTGCTTCCATTTCTTTATCTGGTAAAGTTTCTACACCCTTTAATTGTGGGTGTTTATGTAATATTTCTTGTTGAAATGGTGCCCCAGCCCGATGCTCTTTCCGCTTTAAAAACATGTATATTTTATCAGTATCAAATTCTTGATCTAGACCAAAAGTTACCACAGGAACATCTTTTTGTAAATTTTCTACTAAATTATTCATATCTTCCATTTGTGTTTGGTAATTTTGAGATTAGGAACAAATTTCTAACAACTCATCAAGTTTTTCTACAGTATAGTCTGGAGGATTTTCATCCAACTGAGGTTTAACATGCATATAATACATCTTGTTATTTGCTAAAAAAACATTATCTACACTAGCTGCTTTACCAGATTCAATATCCGTTTGATGATTGCCTACATACAACGTTTCTTCAGATATAATATTTAATCTTTCCAAAGCTTTTTGTATTGGTTCCGGGTGAGGCTTACGGTTTTGAACATCTTCTCTGCAAATCAAAACATCAAACAAATCTTCTACCTTTTGGTAATGTAAAGTGCCCAAAATTCTCTCTGTTGTGCCATTTGTGATAATCCCCAACTTATAATCTCTTTTTCTTAATTTTTTGATTGTTTCTATCGCTCCCTCCATCCATTCAGCTTCTTCCAGCTTCAATCCTTTCATTTTCATAAATTTCTCATGCAGTTGTGGATCAAGTGTGATTTTCCCATCAAGGATATCATGATAGATCTGTTGATAAGGTCTTTCAAAGATTTTATATCTTGGATCAAGTTTTAGCTCATGATCCTTATAAAATTTTTCAGTATAATCTGAAAAACTCTTGCCAATATTAACTAGAGTCTCATCAAAATCAAATAAGACTGCAGAATATTTTTTATCCATAGATGGTAATTAGGTTATAACTAGACTTGACAGCAATTCCTTTTCTGCTTCTCCTTGAGGCTCAATCCCGACAATATATTTACTATTTAACCCACCTTTAAGCTCTATTCTTCTTTCTTCACTATAAATAGACTTTTCATCAGCAAGTTTTATCTTAAAATCATCCTTCAAACTATCACCTAGGGCTAAAACAAACCCCTTTCTCCTTTTTAGCTCCTTTAGTATTTTCTCAACATCTGATTCTGATAACCCAACTTTTTTACAAAGATTATCAAATTCCTTATCCAAAAAACTGCTTTCTTCTGGAGACACTATATTTAAACCCTCAATCTTATTTCTAATATGATTTAAAACAGGTAAATGATTTCTGCTCTCTTCTAAAGTAAGCTTTAAGTTGGTTGCCAAAAAGTGTCTTCTAGTAATCATCTCAGCATATGCTTTAGCAAAATCTACTGGATCTTCCACTCTCAGTTTTTTTCTTCGTATATTAGGGAATCTTTTGTAATTTATGACAAAATAAAAATCTCCCTTTTGTGGTAATCCCCTATCCCTAAAGGAATCTGTAGTCCAGCCTAATAGTTTGCCAGTTTTTACTAAATTTGTTAAAACCTCAATGCTAGTTCCATGATAACCATAAACAAATTGACAGTTCGGTAACTTATTCAATAAGGAATACTCGTGACCCATATGTAGTTACTAAATTATAGCAGAGTTATTTACTTAATATCTTGAACCCACACCAGGTGTGTTAGCGAGACACCCAAGAAGTTGTTCTTATAACCTAATTTCTTTTTCCAACCAAGGGATACTTTGATTTTTTCTTTTCCACCAAATATCTTCCCAAACATAATTAACAGCTAATCCTTTCCATTTTCCCCATTTCTTAAAATATTCCAACATCAAAGGAACCTCTACCAATTCCTTCTCATGATCTTTATTAAAAAATATATGAGTATAAATCTTTTGCTCCCAAGGTGAGATGTTTTTTAAAAAGTCCCAATGATGGAAAACATCAAACATAATATAACCTACAGAGGCTGGACCAATTCCATATAAAGATAATAAAATCTTCTCTTGTTCTTCCTGGTTAATTGATCTTAACTTTTGCTCATCCAACTCCCCTTTGGAAAAAGACTGAGAAACTCTAATTAAAGATTTAGCTCTATAACCCATCTTCAGATCCCTTAGATTTTGTTCATTTGCCCTAGCTAAAACTTCTGGTTCCCAAAAACACCAGAATAACTGGTTACCAAATTGTACTTGATCCCCATATTTTTCAAATAAAGTTTGCATCATGTAGACACTTCTTCTGACAGTAGTATTCTGTAAAACAATGGAAATAATTAAGTATTCATAGAATGATCCCGGATGCATTGGCCGAAGTCCTCTAAATTTTTTAACTATTGGGTCAAGCAACTCATCATCTTTAACTTCCTTATAAAATTCTGATAGATTAAGATCCAGGTTAAACCTCCATCTAATTTCTTTTATTAAACTATCTAAAAAATCCTTAGCCAAAGGTTCTTCTGAATAAATTTCCAGCTTAATTTTAGGATCTTCTACCACTCCCTTGTTAATAAAGATTAAACCCAACTTTTTACCTTTAAAAAGCATTGTCTGCCATCTTTTTCCACTCTCCCACTTAGTATCATCGGTAGGAAAATGCCCAGGCTTATAAATACTTGAGTCAAAATCAAAAAGAGCAATAGGAATTAGATCTAAAGTGGTTTTACTGGTAAGTTTAATAGGCACCATTTAAAATAGCTTTTATTCCCTAATAATTTCTACGTTATCTCCATTAATAAGCACTGCTTGCTCATTTGTAATTGGTAAAATTTTATAATCCACTTTTTTAGTCATTTCTTCTAAAAGCGTCGCGTTTTCCATCGTATAATGAGGATAGATAGTGAACGGAACAAGATTAAGTCCAGTAAAATCAATTAATCCTATCTCATTTATATCCCCACCTTTCCAGCTAGCCACATCAATACTTGGTCCTGCTATTAAACCTCCAGCACTTCCACCAATATAAACTTTTCCTTCCTCAAGCAAAGGCCTTATCACCTTGTCAAATCCTGATTTTCTAACCCAATCTAAAAGATAAAAAGTATTTCCACCATTAACATAAATAACATCACAATTTTCTAATTTTTCTTTTAAACTTTCTTCATTTTTTCCTTTTAAATCCACAATTCTAATATGCATTCCCATTTCCTTAATTTGATTGAGCGCCTCATCTACAAACCATTTATCTTCTTCCGGATCAGCAGCAGTGGGAATAAAACCAACAATAATATTTTTAGGATCCTTACACACTAAATTCAAAAACTTATTTCTGATAATTTCATTAGGCAACCCTGTAGAGGTCAACAAAAGCTTCATGGATTTATAATAGCCAAATATAACCCAAAAGACAAGAGTTCGCATTCAAATTTATCTCACTAGGCTCCCAGGCGTTGCCTGGGAGCCTAAGACTATAGGAAGATAATAATGTTGATCTATCTTTCTTAGATAATTTCCTTTTATATTAAACAAAAATTTGGCTAAATTATTAGGCTCAAACGTGATAGAATATATAAAGGAGGTTAATACTGCCGATGTAGCTCAGTGGTAGAGCAGTCCCTTCGTAAGGGAACGATCGGAGGTTCGATTCCTCTCATCGGCTCCAAAAATGAAACGATATAAATCAAAACATCAACCTTTTTCTGCCAGACGACTTGAAAAAAAAGCAAAAAAAAATTTAGTTTTTACCATATTACTAGGTGTTGCCCTGCTATACCTTTCTGTTACCTGGCTGTTGCCTGCTTTAATCGGTGGTCTGTCTGTCCTTAACGACTTTAAACAAACACCTAAATCAGAAAAATCAATCGCGGAAGATGCCACCCTTGCTCCACCAGTTTTAAACATTCCTTTTGAAGCAACCAACACCGCTGTTATTAGCATCAGCGGTTATTCCCTTCCTGATACCAGTGTAGAAATTTATGTTGATGAAGAATTAAAAACAACAGTTCTAACATTAGAGGACGGCAGTTTTACCGTAGAAAATATCCCTTTGTTACTTGGGTCAAATTCTATTTCAGGAAAAACTGTTGATAGCAAAGATAAGAAAAGTTTGTCTTCAAAACCTATTGCTGTTTACTATAACAACACCAAACCTAAGTTGAATATCGATACCCCTTCTGATAATCAAGTATTAGAAGGAGGAGACCAAAAAATTACCGTTTCCGGCAGCACAGATATAAATCAAAATATTATTATTACAATTAATGGAAACAGGGCTATAGTTGATTCAAGCGGTCTTTTTAATAAAACAATTGAGTTAAATGAGGGTGATAATAATTTAGTTATTACCGCTAAAAACCAATCAGGTAACATAACCCAGGTTGCCCGCAGAGTAGTTTATCAAGCCCCCACACCAACTCCTACTTCAATCGAGGAGAACACCGATAACTGAAAAGTACCAGGCCATAATTGGCGGATAAAATAAAGAGTTAATAAATTGACTCTCAACCACTAACCCGGCCAACGCTCCTAAAATCATCACGGAAAACAACCCACCTTTTTTAAAAAGTCCTCTTGCTATACCTAAACCAAAAGACAAATATACTATCAACCCCAAAGAACCGGTAGTTGCCCATACCGTTAACAAACTTGAATCAATCCCCGCCCCCGCGTGTCCTCCATCAGGGGTGTAGGTTTTAAAAAGGTTCAGTTGCTGTTTCACCAAACGTACATTATTAAAACCTACACCGAGAATCGGCTTTTCCTGTACTATTTTCCATCCCGCCTGCCAGGATTCAACTCTTTCCATAGAAGTTTTATCCAAAGATAATCCGGAAACAATTCTATCCAAAGCTCTCGGGAAAAAGATTGCAGAAACAACCATAACGGTTAGTGACACAAAAATACCTGCCAACCTTGCCCTGTTGTTAATATTTTTCCAATTTAACGTGCCTATAACAATGACAGTGACTGTTAACATTAAATAAGCAGAGCGGGAATAAGTTAAAATTATGCTTACAATAAGCAAGGCGGATAATAACCATAGCTTCTTTTCATAAATTCTTAAAGATAACCTGTAAAGAATTAAGACCAGTGTTAAAACCAGATAGGCACCGGTAAAGTTGGGGTCTAAAAAAGTTGATGCTAATCTTCCCTGATGTGGATCAAAGCCATAACTTGTTAAAGAAAAATTAATATTTTCAAAATTTGGAAATAAAAAAAGCTGGATAAATCCTAAACAAGATAGAAAAATTCCTATTGCTATTAAAGTATTAATTACCCCTTCTTTACTTATAATCTGCTTTTTCTTTAGATTAAAAATAATTACAAAAATTGTTGAATAAGCAATCAGTCTTACTAAATATAAACCTCCTTTTACTACTTCTTCCCAAGGGAAAAAAGTAAAAGACAGCAAAAGTGAGATTCCTGCAACTATCCAAAAAATCAGCATCGGATAAAAAACTTTTGGAATAATTATCCTTGTTTTTGCAATGGTGTTCCAAATGATAAAAAAAATAATAGCAAATACCAAAAGGATATCAGATAGATAAACCGCACCCGCAGATGAACCGAACGGAAAATGGGCGAACTCCCCAAATATAAAAGATAATAAAACTGCAATAAGTAAAAATTTTACTAAATACATTAAAATCCCTTCTTTAAAATACCAAAAATACTCACTTTTTTGGGCCTGATATTTTCTATAATATACTCTTCCGTTACCGCTACTGTCTGCTGGATTTTTTTCCTTTTTTCCAGCAGTTCAAACAAATGCGTTAAAATATACCACTCCGCTTTTAAAGCAGCAGCAATATAACCTTGTGTAGCCAAAAAACGGATAGTATTTAAATTAACTAAAATTATTTTTAGCCAGTTCCAATCTCTTAAAAATAATTCCTTAGGAAAATCTTTTATAACCGTCATCGTCATATTGCGGTATTGGAGATATTCGGTAAAAGATTTATTTTTGGCAGAAGTTGCTTTATGTATATGATAAATAATAGCCTGGGGCTGATACCACCCCTTAAAACCAGTCATTTGAGCCCGTAAGCAAAGATCAACATCTTCAAAATATGCAAAATAATCTTCATCAAAAAATCCTACTTTTTCAAAAACCGCTTTTTTAAAGAGACCTCCTCCACCGGTTACCAAAAACACATTTCCTGCCTTATTATATTTCTGACCATCCTTTTCACCTAATCCAATATTATTAGCATGCCCGACAGCATCAATATAATCACCAGCAGAATCGATCTTTTCCGGCTCATAAAAACTCAACATCTTCGCCGCTACCATTCCCACCTCCGGATGATCCTCAGCTGCTTTTGCTAAAAACTTCAAACAATCTTTATCAACTTTGGTATCATTATTTATAAGCACTATATACTCTCCACCCGCCTCTTTAATCCCAATATTTACCGCCGGCGCAAAACCGATATTTTTATCAAGTTCTATGATTTTGAATCGATGATATTCCTTTTTTACAAATTCTACCGACCCATCCATGGAACCGTTATCCACCACAATCACTTCAAAATCTTTAAAGGTTTGTTTCAGAAGAGAAGGCAGGCAAATTTCCAATAGATGCTTCCCGTTCCAATTTGGGATAATAACCGAGACTTTAGGCATGTTTTAAGACCTTTTGGTAAAGCAGGATAAAAAAGACTACAAAAGAGAGGATCTCCGAGGCAACAGTGGTGTAGGCTGCTCCGATAAAACCAAAAGAAGGTATGAAAATCAAATTAGTGATGATATTAAAAGACAAAGTAAATACAGACAAAATAATGACTGATTTTAAGAAACGTTCGGAAGAAATTAAAACCAGGGCACCGGGTACATGAAGAAAAATAAAAGGTATAGCTAAGGCTAAAATCAAAACAGCCTGAATCGATGGAAGATAATCAGGTAATAAAGTTTGTATGACTGTTGGCAGTATTAAATAATATCCCAATACAATCGGTAAGGATAAAAAACCCAGAATCTTTAAAGCGGAAAAATACATTTCTTTTACCCGTTTAATGTCATTATCATGCAGCTTGGCTAAAACCGGGAACATAGCCGTTGCAAGTGCAGAAGGTATAAAAATTAGTGCTTCCAAAAAACGGTAGGCTGCCCCATAAAGACCAGCTTGTTCCACTCCTTTTATATAACTGATCATTAAAGTGTCGATTCTAAAGTAAAGTAAGCCAAGTATACCCAAAATACCGTAAGGTAAAGATCCTTTTAAAACAGCTTTAATACTTTCCCCGGAGACTCCCTTGAATAATGGCACTCTTGCCAGTGAAAGCATAAAATAAAGAATAGCCATATAAACCAGCTGTCCAAAAATTAACGCCAACACTCCTCCAAAAACACCATAACCTTTACTAATAAGCAAAACTCCGGTAAAAGTTGTTGTCAGCGAAAGCCCTAAAATAGATAAGGCGGACAAGCGCAAGTTTTGTCTGGCAATTAAAGCTGCGTCAAAAGTAAAGGATACCGCCTGTGGCAAAACAGCTAAAACGGCCAGTATTGATAAATTAGTCCTTGTGATATTTTGATCAAAAAAAGTGAGCCAAAAAGCAAATATTATCAATAATAAAGTAGTTGTAGATAATCTGGTTAAGGCTGTACTTCTTATAAAATCAGGTAACTTGTCTGGATTTTTTGCCCCTTCACGGATTAAATAACGGTTAAAACCAAAATCAGCAAAAGAAGATATGAGGGAAAAATAGGCCAAAGCTGTAACATAAAACCCAAATCCATCTATCCCCAAAGAACGGGCAAGAAAGATTGTATAAAAAAAGGCGATTACTTTAACTATTCCCTGGGCAAAAAAAAGCCAGGCAGAATTAGATAAGATTTTTTTGTTCACAAGGGTAGTTTAACAAAAAATCATCTTTACTCACAGTATTAATCAAAAGTTTGGGGTGAGCCCAGCAGGGTGGTTTTGACACCAACCTGCTGGAGCTCGGGTCCTTAGTGGTGTCAAAGACGTGCTAATGCGAACACGTTGGCTGTCCTGAGATACTCCGCCTCACAGCCCTCGATCATCAGCACATGAGTGAGAACGACGCCTAGAACTGGAAGCCGTGTCACAGGATGTGAACACAGGCTCATCACGAACTCACGATCATCATACACGTGTACCAGACCTCGAGCAGACAAAGGCACCAGGTACACCCTACCTTGCCGGCTTGGACTGGAAACCTCCAGATGGCCTAGCTTTTCGAGTTCTCGGACTGGGATCTTCCCGAGAATTTCCTCCAACAAGGCTCTGGCGTTCACGTCAGCCCTTTTATCGGCTTTCGTTTTCATCCCCCGGCTACCCGGGGGACAATGACGATCTGCTCGGCGGTCTTGTCGAACCTCTTCAGCTGCTCGGCCGGCTTGCCCGGCAGTACCTTGAAGGCCGTGGCGCCCTTTGCCTTATGCTCCTCGAAGATCCTTTCAGCCTCGCGGACAGCATCCAGAGCCTCACGGTCGCCCACAGCTGCTTTACTCGTGTCCCACTCAACGGTGGTGTCACCCTGGTGGGACAAAATCCTCAGCTTCGCCATTTCCGCAACTCCCTCCTATGCCTAAACTCCTCTGCTTAACACGCTTGCTAAGCAGGTAAAACTGAGGACAATGTTGTTATCCCCAAGTTTACCTACTTAGCTTTTTACCACTAAGTTGTTAAAGAACTAGTTTAGAAAAAAATACCAGCTTTAAGGTATT
>QZIP01000021.1 GCA_003599595.1 Candidatus Parcubacteria bacterium | reverse complement strand
TTCTCCGGCAAAGCGGAGGTGTTCAACATCCCCCAGCAGGCCCAATTTAGCGGAAGGTATGACAAAACATTCTTTAAAAATCTGCTGCAAGAGGTCATGGGGGCGAACGTTAAAAACAGGCGGGCGGGATAAAAAGCGGTCTACCAGACGTTTCACAATGCCGGGTTTATAGGTTGGTGACTTTTCCCCCTTCTTCTTACCTTTTTTGGGCTTACGCCTGGGTTTGCGTACTTTCTTGGAAAGGTGTGGAGAATCGGCCAGCCAAAGACGCTTAATAAAATCGTAAAAAGTTCCTACACCCGGGACATCATCGGGATCAAAACCGCTAAGAATCACCCAGATAGGCAAGGCATTAAGATTCTTGACCCAGTCGTCAATGGAAGGACAGCGGCTCATTTCCATCAGCAGCAAGGAACGAAACATATCAACGGGGTCACGGGCAGGGGCGCCTTTTTTAAGAGAGTACCGGGAACGGACAATATTTACTACCCCTGTTAAATCGGATAACCAAACCCCTGCCAACTCCCGGTGAAAAAGCAGGACAGTACCACTAAAATCTTTTTCCAGGTAATGCGTCTTGATTTGCTCAACCAGAAACTCCTGAAATTCCTGGTGAGAGCGAGAAGGTTTTAACACAAGGACCACCACCACAATCGTTAGTAGGCAAAAACAGCCTCCATCGCGATTGTTGGGGCGATCCTGATTTGTCAAGCCAACATGTGTTCTATTTGAAGCTTTTTTCCTCAAATTTTGGAGGAAAAAGCAAAAATGGCCCAAGGCTTCATGCCTTGAACCATATATCCTTTCGGATTTCCGAGAGACTACATATAATAAGGGGGTCATTCCGTGGATGTATTTAATCTTAGGGGCAATCTTATAAACGACTATTCAGCCTTTGTCAAAAGTTATATCCAGATTAATGACGAACGGATTAATAAATATGTTCATGAAGAACTAAACAATGGTTTGCTCTGGCCTGAACCGTTGATTCAGTTGAACCCATCATTTGAATCGGGAGAACTAATTGATGAGCTGATAGAAAATAGGTTTTTGCATCCCGAATGTGGACGAATATTTAGGATTGAAAAGGACAAAAACCCTAATGGTTTTCCGTTGAGATTGCATAAACATCAAGCGGATGCCATTAAGGCGGCCAAAGCTGGTAATAATTATGTACTGACGACTGGAACTGGTTCTGGTAAGAGTTTATCATATATTATTCCTATAGTTGACCATGTCTTGACTCATGGTTCTGGAAGAGGAATTCAGGCAATAGTAATTTATCCGATGAATGCTTTAGCGAACAGCCAATTTGGAGAGTTGGAGAAATTCTTATGCTATGGTTATCCGAATCACAAGGGTCCAGTGACTTTTGGTAAATATACTGGTCAGGAGATTGGGCAGCAGAGAGAAGATTTACTGGAAAATCCGCCAGACATTCTATTGACTAACTATGTGATGCTTGAGTATATCCTTACCAGACCAGATGATAAAAGAATTATTAGTTCGGCCAATAATTTGCAGTTTCTTGTGCTGGACGAACTGCATACCTATCGTGGGCGTCAGGGTGCAGATGTTGCAATGTTAGTTAGGCGCCTGAGAGATATTTGCGGAGGAGAGCAGCTTAAGTGTGTGGGTACTTCTGCAACCTTAGCTACAGCTGACACTTATGAACAGCAATGTATTGATGTAGCAGAAATTGCTACGCTGTTATTCGGCAGTAGAGTTAAACCCGAAAATGTTATTGGAGAAACTTTAAGAAGAGCAACCCCTAGTAAGGATTTCACTGATCATAACCTAATTGAGGAATTAAAAGCGAGTATTTTGTCCATGGGTAATGGACTACCAATTGACTATGATAGTTTTATTAATAATCCACTCTCAGTCTGGATTGAATCAGTATTTGGCTTAACAACTGAACCTGGAACCGAAAGACTAATTCGAAGCAAACCACGGTCAATTTCGGGCGAAGACGGTGCTGCTAAAGATTTATCGGAACTAACAGGTCTGTCCACGGAACAGTGCACATTTGCAATTCAGAAATGGCTATTACATGGGTATGTTATTCCGAATAAGCAGTCTGGGTTTCCTGTTTTTGCTTTTAGGTTACATCAGTTTATCAACCGGGGAGATACAGTTTATGCATCTTTAGAAGATGAAAGTAAACGTTACATAACAGTATACGGTCAGCAGTATGTACCTAATGATAGAAATAGAAAGCTATTACCGATTGCTTTTTGCCGTGAATGTGGACAAGAGTACTATGTTGTAAGGGAGAATTACAATGAGGAATTAGGAAAACGAATCTTCGAACCAAGAGACCTGGAGGACAGGTTTTCTGATGATGAAAAAAAAATAGGCTATCTATATACTAATGCCGCCAATCCTTGGCCTGCTGATGAATCTGAGTTTATTGATAAACTGCCTGATGACTTTGTAGAGAATCCAAAAGGCGTTGTCAGAATAAAGAGTACCAATAGACAGTATTTACCCGTTAAGATTAAGATAAAACCTGATGGAAGTGAGGGTTCGGATGGACATGACTTTTACTACATTCCGGCTCCTTTCAGATTTTGCTTACATTGCGGTGTTGCCTATGATGCCAGACAGAGGTCTGACTTTGCTAAATTAGGTTCATTGGGTTCTGAAGGCAGAAGTACCGCAACATCGATCTTATGTTTATCAACTGTCAGGTCATTACAAAATGATGAAAACTTACCTCAAAAAGCAAGAAAAATCCTGAGTTTTACCGATAATAGACAGGACGCTTCTCTACAGGCGGGCCATTTTAATGACTTTATTGAAGTTGGTCTGCTTAGGGCTGCTCTATATAAGGCTGTATTTAATGCAGGAGATGACGGATTGCTTCATGATGTGCTGACGCAGAAGGTTTTCGATGAGTTAGGGCTCCCAATTGAGTTATTTGCGATAGATCCGAATGTGCGGTTTCAGGCTTTGAGAGAGACACAGAAATCTTTCAGAAATGTGATTGGATACAGATTATACCAGGACTTAAAGCGTGGTTGGCGTATTATGCTTCCTAACTTAGAACAGTGCGGTTTATTGGAAATTCAATATGCCTCTCTAGAAGAAGCATGTGAGGTAGAAGATATTTGGCAGAAAAGCCATCCGGCATTAGTAGAGGCCAAACCCGTTGTTAGACAAAAGATAGCAAAGGTTCTTTTGGACTTAATGAGAAGAGAATTAGCAATCAAAGTTGACTATTTAAGCGCAGAGTTTCAGGAGAGAATTAAGATTCAAAGCAATCAGAAATTAATAGCACCCTGGGCTATTGACGAGAATGAGAAAATGGAACATGCTGGGATTTTGTTTCCTAGGTCCAAGAAGCAAGGGGATTTTCAAGGGAATATATATTTGTCAGAGCGAAGTGGATTCGGACGGTTTTTACGCAGAGTTTCAACATTTCCTGACTATCATGGCAAAATTAGTATGGGAGAAACAGCCGATATTATCCTCAATTTGCTAGATGCTTTGAAAGTTCCGGGGTTGGTTGAAGTCGTCCAAGAAAAGTCTGGAGAAGAAGATGTGCCGGGATATCAACTAGCTTCATCAGCATTGATTTGGAAGGCCGGAGACGGAACAAAGGCATTTCATGATCCTATTCGTATACCTAATGAATCAGCTCAAGGTGCTAGAACAAACGAGTTCTTCATTAATTTCTACAAGATTGTGGCTTCTGAGACAAAACATTTAAAGGCTAAGGAACACACGGCTCAAGTACCATATGAACTTAGGGTTGAGAGGGAAAATGATTTCAGAGAAGGGAATTTGCCAATTCTCTATTGTTCTCCGACGATGGAACTTGGGGTAGATATTTCGCAACTAAACGCTGTGAATCTAAGAAACATCCCTCCAACTCCAGCGAATTATGCTCAGAGAAGTGGACGTGCAGGACGAAGTGGACAGCCGGCCTTGGTTTTCACATACTGTTCTACTGGAAGCCCGCATGATCAGTATTTCTTTAAACGCCCCGAGGCGATGGTAGCGGGAGCAGTTACCTCTCCCAGGATTGATTTGGCCAACGAGGATTTGATTCGTTCGCATATACACGCTATTTGGCTAGCTGAAACAGGAATTAGTTTAAGGAAGACACCTGCCGATATTTTAGATCTTAATGGCGAAGTGCCTAGTTTAGCTGTGGTGGAATCTGTATGGAACAGTGTTGTTTCCGAACTGCCAAAGAATAGGGCGATGACAAGAGCAACCAATATTTTAGCCAGTATAGATAATGAACTTCGATGGTCTGACTGGTACAGTGATGGTTGGTTAAAAGAGGTCTTCTGCCAGGTATCCAGTAGTTTTGATTTAGCTTGTGAACGCTGGCGGGAACTGTATCGTGCTGCCCTTAGACAGAGAGAAATGCAACATAGAATTATTGGTGATGCTTCCAGAAGTGAAGCGGATAAAAAACAGGCAATGCGTTTAAGACAGGAAGCAGAAAGCCAAATTGCACTTCTAACTTCTTCAGATAATGTGGTTCAATCGGACTTTTACAGCTATCGTTATTTTGCCAGTGAAGGGTTTTTACCTGGTTATAATTTCCCGAGACTGCCTTTATCTGCTTATATTCCGGGCCGTCGCAGAACTAACAATCGTGATGAATTCTTATCTCGGCCGCGTTTTCTTGCAATTTCCGAGTTTGGTCCACGCAGTATTGTTTATCATGAAGGATCTCGTTATGAGATTAATAAAGTTATTATACCCGTGACAAATGATGATATATTAACAAGTTTAGCTAAACTATGTCCACAATGTGGTTATCTTCATCCAATACATGAAGGTGAAGGCAAAGATTTGTGTGAAATATGCCAGGCTCCTCTGGAAATGCCATTGAGACAGTTACTCAGGCTTCAGAATGTATCTACTAAAAGAAGAGCTAGGATTAACTGTGATGAGGAAGAACGCTTAAGACTAGGATATGAATTAAAAACTGCGGTCAGGTTTGAGGAGCATGGGGGTCGGCCAACTTATAAAATAGGTTCACTGGAAATAGGTGGCACAAGAATTGCGTCTATAATCTATGGACATGCAGCCACAATCTGGCGAATTAATCTTGGTTGGAGCCGCAGAGCCAATAAAGAACAGTATGGGTTTATTCTTGATACTGAGCGAGGTTATTGGTCAAACAGCGAAAGCCTAAATGTTCAGGAAAACGATGATAATGACCCGATGAGTAATCGGACAATGCGGGTAGTTCCATATGTTGAAGACAGGCGAAACTGTTTATTGTTTAAACCTGAAATTCCTTTAACCCGAGGGCAAATGGCATCACTTCAGGCGGCAATTAAGAGTTCGATACAAGTGCTTTATCAACTTGAAGATAATGAATTAGCGGCTGAACCTCTTCCGAGCAGAGATATACGCCAACAGATACTTTTCTATGAGGCTGCAGAAGGTGGAGCCGGTGTGTTACGTAGATTGCTTGATGAACCTGATGGTATGGCGAAAATTGCAGGAGAGGCATTGAGAATTTGCCACTTTGATGCCGAGACAGGTGAAGATCACCGCCGAGGACCTAGAACCAAGGAAGATTGTGAGGCCGCGTGTTATGATTGCTTGATGAATTATGGCAATCAGACTGAACATTTGATTTTGGACAGGCAGCAAATCAAAGATATATTACTGGAAATGACTAAAACCAAAGTTATTGCCGCACCTGCATCCCGTCCTAGGGCAGAACATTTGGAGCACCTGTTAAAACAAGTTGGTTCTGGCCTTGAACGAGACTGGTTAATGTACCTTGAACAATATAACCTCAGATTACCTAGCAATGCCCAAATGTTAATACAAACTTGCATTACCCGGCCGGATTTCTTTTATGAAGAGTATCAGGCAGCAGTATATATTGATGGGCCTCCTCATGACTATCCTGACAGGCAGGAACGGGATGCTGCCCAGACTGAATCCATGGAGGACAGAGGGTATACTGTGGTTCGATTTAATTATCAGGAAAACTGGGATGAGATAATCGATAAATACCCATATATATTTGGGAGGAAATCATAATGACTTATGCGGTTGGATCATTAGTAAAAGCCCGGGGAAGGGAATGGGTTGTATTACCTGATTCATCAAACGATTTGCTTGTTTTAAGACCTTTAGGAGGAACGGAAGATGAAGTAACAGGGATATTTATGCCTTTAGAGACTGTAGAACCGGCTCAATTTGCTTTACCTGACCCTTCACAGTTAGGTGACCACCGCTCCTGCAGAATTCTAAGGGATGCTATAAGGTTGGGTTTTCGTTCAAGTGCTGGGCCTTTTAGGTCGTTCGCCAAGATTGCAGTTGAGCCTAGGCCATATCAACTGGTCCCCTTATTAATGGCCTTAAAATTAGACCCTGTAAGAATTCTGATTGCAGATGATGTTGGTATTGGTAAAACTATTGAAGCTTGTTTGATTGCAAGGGAACTCATTGATCGTGGTGAAGTGCAGAGAATGGCTGTTTTATGCCCACCTCACCTGGCTGAACAATGGCAGTGGGAGTTAAGAGAGAAATTTCATATTGAAGCTGAACTAGTATTACCCAGCACTGTTCCCCGACTTGAACGCAGATGCAGCTTGGGTCAGTCACTATTTGAATTATACCCTTTTGTTATTGTGTCAACTGACTTTATAAAGTCTGACCGTCATAGAAATGAGTTTTTGAGAACATGCCCGGAACTGGTGATTGTTGATGAAGCTCATACATGTGCCTTTGGAGACCGGGGGAAAGGTGGAAAACATCAAAGATTTCAGCTTTTGTCTGGATTAGCAGAAAAACCTGAAAGACATATGATATTGGTTACTGCTACCCCACACAGTGGTAAAGAAGAAGCATTCCGATCATTACTAACCTTTTTAGGCAAAAACCTTGCCCATCTTCCGGCAGATTTGTCTGGCAAGGAAAATGAAGCAAATCGCCGGCAGTTGGCTTTACATTTTGTTCAGAGACGCCGAGCCGATATTCGCCATTATATGCAGGCTGATACCCCCTTCCCTGAACGAGAGGATGCAGAGAGAACTTATAATCTCTCACCAGCTTACAAGAAACTATTTGAAAAGGTTTTAAACTATGTGCGGGAAACTGTAAAAAACCCTAAAGACAGCCAGCATAGGCAAAGAGTTCGCTGGTGGTCAGCTCTTGCCCTATTGCGGTCTTTGGCCAGCAGTCCGGCAGCTGCCGCGGCGACTCTTCGAACCAGGGCTTCTGTTGCAGACACTGATACTTTGGAAACCGCTGATGAAATTGGACGCAGGTCCATTTTAGACATGGATATAGATGATGCCGTGGAGAATATAGATGTTACTCCAGGCAGCATGATTGATGAGGACACTAGCTCTGATTCACGTAATCATCGACTGTTACTTGAATTAGCCAGGCAAGCAGAGAAACTGTACGGAGATGGGGATGAGAAACTATTAAAAGCAGTTGAATTGATAAAAAGCCTACTTAAAGATGGGTTTAAACCCATAATCTTCTGCAGGTTTATTACAACTGCTGAGTATTTAGCTGAAGAACTTAGAAAGAGATTGCCTAAAAGTGTTGATGTTGTTGCGGTAACAGGTACCCTTCCACCGGCTGAACGTGAAGAACGTATTTTAAGCCTTGCGGAATCTGAACAACGGATATTAGTTGCGACAGATTGCTTAAGTGAGGGAATTAATTTACAGGAACAATTCGATGCTGTAATGCATTATGATTTGAGTTGGAGCCCAACCAGACATGAACAGCGTGAAGGGCGTGTAGACCGTTATGGTCAACCAAGGAATAAAATAAGGGTGGTTACTTACTACGGGATAGATAATCAAATAGACGGAATAGTACTGGATATACTTATCCGTAAACATAAAACTATAAGAAATACACTTGGGATTTCAGTACCTGTTCCGGTTGAAAGCAATTCAGTAATTGAGGCTATTTTTGAAGGCCTCTTGTTACGTGAGAATACAGGAAATATAGGGCAACAAATGAGTTTTGATTTTGCTGCTCCAATCAAGGAAGACCTGTTTAATAAGTGGGATAATGTTACGGAACGAGAGAAACGGTCTAGGACGGTTTTTGCTCAGGAAAGCATCAAAGTGGAAGATGTTGCACGTGAGCTTAAAGCAATGCAAGAGGCCATTGGTTCTGGAGTTGATGTTGAAAGATTTACTTTGGATAGTCTCAAAGCCTATAATGCTGTTATTTCAGGAAACAAAGTATATACCATTGATTTATCGGAATCTCCACTTCCCTTAAAAGAAGCGGTAAAGAATAAAGTGAAATTTAATGCCAAATTTGAATTACCCTTAGATGAAAAAGGCTTGTTTTTAACCAGGACACATCCACTTGTGGAAAATTTAGCTTCTTATGTAATGGATACAGCCCTTGAGTCTTTAAGTAGTGGGATAGGAAAACGATGTGGTGTAATCCGTACTTCTTTGGTAGAACGGAGAACCACCCTATTACTTACCAGACTTCGCTACCACATCATTACAAAACGGGGGTCGGAAATACGACCGTTATTGGCCGAAGATTGTCAAGTGCTGGCATTTGAAGGTTCACCTCAAAATGCTGCCTGGCTGGATTTTGAGGTAACAGAGAAATTGCTAAAAATAAAGACTCCAGATGCCAATATTAACCCTGATCAGGCTAAAGATTTCTTAAACAAAATAATCGAAGGCTTTGATTATATTAAACCTCAACTTGAGATAGCAGCCCGAGAGAAGGGCGAAGAATTGCTTGAAGCCCATCAGAGGGTCAGGAGTTCCTCCAGGCAAACAGGTATTAGTTATCGAGTTGAACCCCATCTGCCGCCTGATGTGATAGGTATTTATATTTACTTGCCGATGGTATAAGGAGGTAAACATGCAAATACGATCGAGAGATATATTTACATCAATCAGAACAGAAGGTGCAATACTGCCTCCTAACCTTCTCCAACTTATTTATAACGGTGACAAGAGTATCGAAGGACTTGATCCAGATTCATATCATCTGGGAAAAGGAGAAAAGATTAATGAGGTTATTAACCGTACCTGGAACAGACTTCTGGGTGCATGGTCATCTTTTAAGGCTGGAGAGAGCAAACTTCCACAGAATGATAAAGCGACATCTCTCACCAGAGAACGTTGGTTATTGATACTGTTTCAGGAATTAGGTTACGGACGATTAATTACATCAAAAGCCATTGAAATAGAAGGGAAGAGTTACCCAATTTCTCATATGTGGCAAAATACTCCGGTCCACTTAATCGGTTCCAGGGTTGAACTGGAGCGCCGTACAGCTGGAGTTGCAGGGGCTTCCAGGGTTAGTCCGCATGGCTTGATGCAGGAATTTCTTAACCGTTCTGATGATCATCTATGGGGATTTGTCTCAAATGGTCTGTTATTGCGGATTTTGCGGGATAATGCTAATTTAACACGTCTAGCATATGTGGAATTTGATTTGCAGACAATGATGGAAGGGGAAATATACTCTGACTTTGTTCTTCTATGGCTTTTGTGTCATGAATCCCGTGTTGAAGCCGAAAAACCAGAAGAATGTTGGCTAGAAAAATGGTCCCGGAAAGCACAGGAACAAGGTACAAGGGCTATGGATCAACTGCGGGATGGAGTTGAACGGACAATTTCCATCTTAGGGGGTGGATTTCTAAGCCATACTAATAATCGACAGTTACGTGAGAATCTTTATTCCAGCGCTTTAGCCACCCAGGATTATTACCGCCAATTACTGAGATTGGTATATCGTCTTATCTTTCTATTCGTTGCAGAGGACAGAGATCTTTTACTAAACCCAACGGCCGCAACCGAGGCAAAGGAACGATATTTAAAGTATTATTCTATGAACAGGCTTCGCAAATTGGCCGAAAAGCGTCGTGGTACTGGGCACACCGATTTATTTGTGGGGCTAAAAGTAGTAATGCAAAATCTTAATGCCGGATATCCCGAATTAGCTTTACCGGCACTTGGTAGTTTTCTTTGGTCCGAGAGGGCTATACCTGACCTTGTCAATCTTGAAATAAGTAACCATGACATACTAGAGGCTATTTATGCACTTGTATTTGTTGTTGACAGCAATGTTAGGAGGCCTGTTGATTATAAAAACCTTGGTTCCGAAGAGCTTGGCAGTGTTTATGAATCATTATTAGAGTTACACCCTATATTAGATACTGATTCTGGGGTATTTAAATTAGATTCTGCAAGTGGAAATGAACGAAAGACCAGCGGAAGTTATTATACACCCACAAGTTTAATCAACTGTTTACTTGATTCGGCATTAGAGCCTGTCTTAAACGATGCCTTAAAACAAAAGGAGCCAGAGAAAGCAATACTGAACTTAAAGATATGTGATCCGGCTTGTGGTAGTGGACACTTCCTTATAGCCGCTGCACATCGTGTCGCAAAACGTTTAGCATCAGTTAGAACAGGAGATGATGAGCCATCCCCAGAAGCACAAAGAACTGCGCTCCGGGATGTTATTGGTCGGTGTATTTACGGTATTGATATCAATGAAATGGCTGTTGAGTTATGTAAGGTAAGTCTTTGGATGGAAGCTTTGGAACCAGGTAAACCCTTGAGCTTTTTGGAACACCATATTCAGTGTGGTAATAGTTTACTTGGAACCGTACCTGCGTTAATAGAACAAGGTATTCCTGACACTGCTTTTACCCCGATTGAGGGGGACGACAAAAAGTTATGTCAACAATATAAGAAAAGAAATAAGCATGAAAGAGAGGGGGTTCAATCACTCTTTAGCCCTGCTGGTACTAATTGGGAGGAAGACGAACCATCAACAGTTTGCTTTATTAAATTGAATGAAATTGAAGATGATTCTCTAGAAGGACTCCATAAAAAAGAGCAAGGGTATTACGAATGTATTAACTCTAAAAACTATCAATATAACAAGCTAATAAACGATGCATGGTGTTCAGCTCTCGTTTGGAAAAAAACCAAAAATTTTCCATACCCTATAACCCACGAAATTTTGCAACGA
>QZIP01000025.1 GCA_003599595.1 Candidatus Parcubacteria bacterium | reverse complement strand
CACTAAAGGAAATGTTTTGCTTCAAATATGTGAAATTAACAAAAAACTTTTGCCTTATATTAGTGAGAGAAATCCAATCAAGTTTGGATTAAGAACATTGGGTACAGATATTGAATTAATTCCGGAGGAGGAAGCCAGGGATAAAAATCCTGACTGTATTTTTGTAATTCCCTGGAACTTCAAAAATGAAATTGTAGATAGGGAAAAAGAATATATTAATAAAGGCGGAAGATTATTATTTATTATGCCATATCCCTACGTATTGGATAAAAATGGAGAAACAAAGCTTTAGGGCGCCCTCCGTAATGAGAGAATTTCGCTACAAAAATATCCTTCTTTACACAACTCATCAGTGGTGCGGTAATACAGAGGAATATTTTGTAAGAAATACTGAAAAGCTTGCAGTATTTCTTCTTATGCCCCGTATTCAAACAAAAGATAATATTTTAAGAATATATCAAAAAGGAAAGCTTGTAAAAACAGAAGAAACTCCTTTAACAGCGAATTTTTTTCTTTATTACTTTTTGTGGTACTATCATTATGTTGCCGCAATATTTAAACATTTCCCACGAAACGAAAAATTAATAGTTGTTACTGCTCATCCTTATGTTTTTTTTGCGATGACATTGCAAAAGCTCTTTAGAAAAATAGACTATGTATACTGGATTGCTGATTATTATCCGCCCATTAATTTGACAATGATACTTTATGAAAAATTAAAAAAGTTTTATCATAAGGGAATAAAATATAAAGTTTATTTAGGAGATGGTGTTAATAAGATAATGAATAATACATTAGTTAATACAGAAACAAGCAAGACAATTCTTTGGGGGGTAAAATCGAAGAACATTAAAAGAAATTTTCAAAAAGTAAAAAAAACCATTTTGTTTGTAGGTGTGATAAGACCCAATGTAGGGCTTGAAATGGTATATGAATTTCTGAAAAAGTATAGAGATTACAAGTTGCATATCATCGGCGTTTGCGACGAAGATCTTTACAAAAAACATTTATCTATAATTAATGACTATGGAATAAATAAACAAGTCCACTTTCCAAACAAATTCTACTTTGATGATGAGTTAAATAAACTTTCAGAAGAATGTTTTGTTGGAATAGCGCTTTATGATACAAATAATACTAGCACTATCTATTATGCTGATCCAGGAAAAGTAAAAGCATATACAGAAATGAGTCTTCCAGTCATTATGACTAAGACATCAAGCATTGCTCCTTATCTTATAGAATTTGGCGCAGGAGAAGTGATTGATAGAAATCCAGATGAGTTTTTAAAAGCACTAAAAAAAATAGAAAAAAACTATAAAAAGTATATCGAAGGAATAGAAAAATTCAATGACTATTTTTACTATGAGAGGTATTATAATGAAAATTTTGAATTCTTGCATAAAACGTTTTATAATAAATTAACTTAAAGAATATGAAAAAAAATACACGGATTCCAGTAAGTATTGTTATTCCAATGCGCAACGCTTCTACTACAGTTTTAGAAACATTGAAAACCGTAGTAAAGCAAAAATACCCAATAAAAGAAATTATTGTTGTAGATAATGTTTCTAAAGATAATTCAAGAGAAATTGTTTCAGGTTTTGCAAAAAAAACAAAAATTCCTCTAAAGCTTATTAAACAAGATAAAGACAGAGGAATTAGTGTCTCATACAATAGGGGAACAAAGTTAGCAAGATCTCCATATGTCGCTTTTCTTATGTCAGACTCATCTCTTCCGTCAGAAAATGAACTTGAAAAATTAATAGAGCCTTTAAAAAACCCGGAAGTTGTTGCTTCATACTCCACATCTGTATTGCCAGGATTTGTGTGGAATACTTATAACTTCTGGGAAAAATATCATGCCGCAAGAATGGTAGATAACAAATCATCATTAATGGTGTTGAAATTTGATTGTGTCAAGAGGGACACTTTTTTAAAGATTGGAGGGTTTGATGAGCAGAATTTTGGAGGAGACGGTGCAATTGGAGGTGAGGATGCAGATATTACTGCAAGATTGCAAAAAATGGGAAAAATTGTAAGAAGTAAAGCAGACTCACTTCATCTTCATTATATGGCAAGCGACTATACTCTTTTCAATATGATGAAAAGCCGTAAAATGTATGCGCGTTCCTACGGAAGGTTCTTACGAAAATCAGCACATGAAAACCTGAAAGCATCTCTAATATTTCTTGTAAAACCTTTTTTAGCTATTTTACCCTTCATCCCAGGCATATACAATATTGGATTGCCAATTATGTTTATTTACTCTTTTTTATATTCAAAGAAAATGTTTATAACCAAATCAACTCTTTTTGATCCACGGATTATTCTTATACCAATCTTAAACATTCTCTTGCTTTACTATGAAACTTTTTGGCTTCTTCAGGCATTTTTATCTTTTAAGCAATCTAATCACAGCTTGGCGATAAGAAAGACATAATAAAGTAATAATTATGAAGGTAATAATTCTTTGCGGAGGTACAGGCTATAGGCTTAAAGAAGAAACAGAATTTAAGCCTAAGCCAATGGTTTATGTTGGAAATAAGCCAATCCTCTGGCATATTATGAAAACATATTCTCATTATGGATTCAATGAATTTATTTTAGCTTTAGGTTATAAAGCAGACTACATAAAAGATTTTTTTCTTAATCAGAAAGCCTTTACCTCTGACTTTACTTTAAGCACAAAGGATCATAGAACAAAATATTATTTAGAAAATAGAAGAGAAGTAGATAACTTTAAAATTACTTTTGTAGACACTGGTTTAGATACACAAATAGGGGAAAGAATCCTAAGGTGTCAAAGGTATGTTCCGGAAAATGATTCTAATTTTATGGTAACTTATGGAGATGGGGTTTCAGATGTTAACATCAAAAAATTGGTAGATTTTCATAAAAAACAAAAAACTATAGGAACAATTACTGGAATTCATCCACGCTCCAAGTACGGATCAATTATTACAGATAGTAACAATTTAATACGTGATTTTTCTGAAAAACCGGTTTTAAATGATTGGATAAATGGAGGATACATGTTATTCAATAGAACCTTCTTTAATTATTTAAGAGAAGGAGAAATGGAGCATCCAGGACTAATTAGGCTTGTAAAAGAAAAACAGCTTTCAATATATAAACATGAAGGATTTTGGTATGCGGTAGACACAAACAAAGAGCTTGAAGATCTAAACAATATGTGGAATTCGGGCAATACCCCGTGGAAAATATGGTAGATATAATTAAAAAAAACAATGTGGAAGATGTAGACATAGAATACATCCACAAAAAATCAAGATCTGAATTTATAAAGCTTTCTGGAAAAAAAATACTTATCACTGGAGCCGGCGGATTTCTTGGCTTTTACTTTGTTAAATCAGTTATTGCTTGGAACAATAAATATCCAAAAAAATCAATACATGTTAGCGCATTAAGCAGTTTTAGGAATGGTGTTCCTGGATGGATGAACTTCTTTAAAAACCGCAAAGATCTTGTAATTATAAAAAATAACATCTCAAAATACTCTTTGTCTCAGGATTTAGTTTTTGATTACATTATCCATGCGGCATCAATCGCTTCGCCAACATTTTACCGCTTGTATCCCATAGAAACGATTAATGCAAACGTTCAAGGCCTGTATAAAATAGTGGAATATATGGTTCTTAGAAAAAAAACACAATATCCGGTTAGGGGACTGCTTGTTTTTTCATCAAGTGAGATATATGGAGATCCAACAGACGGCAATATTCCTACACCAGAAACCTACCGTGGAAATGTTTCTTGTACTGGACCTAGGGCCTGTTATGATGAATCAAAAAGATTTTGTGAGACATTATGTGTTAATTATGCTCAAGTTCATAATCTCCCAATAAAAGTAGCAAGGCCCTTTAATAATTATGGTCCAGGAATGAAGATTACAGATGGGAGGGTGATTGCAGATTTTTCAAAGAATATATTGGAAAATAAAAATATTGTTATGTTTTCAGACGGCAGTCCCTCCAGAACCTTTTGTTATGTTGCTGATTCAATCATTGGTTATTTTAAAATACTCGTCAAAGGAGAAAATGGAGAAGCATATAATATAGGAGTTGAAAAGCCTGAAATGTCAATGAAAAAATTGGCGGAAAAAATGGTTGAGATCGGCAGGCGGAATTTCGGATATAAAGGCAAAATAGTTACGCAGAAAAGCAAAGATAAAAATTATTTAACAGACAATCCTAACCGCCGTTGTCCAGTAATTGATAAAGCAAAAAGAGAATTAGGATATGATCCAGAAATTTCACTTACTGAAGGATTGCAGAAAGTTTTAAGTTGGTACAAAAACACGTATTATAAAGATTAAATTTATGAAAATTGCTATTATTGGGACAGGTTATGTGGGTTTGGTAACGGGAGTTTCTTTAGCGCTTCTGGGACATAAGGTTATATGCGTTGGAAGGAACAAGAATAAAATACAAAAAATAAATGAAGGTAGAGCTCCATTCTATGAACCTGGATTAGATAAGTTGTTAAAAAAAACCATATTGGAAAAATCACTACAGGCAACAGATGATTTTAGAAAGGCTCTTTTGAACGCTGACATAATAATTATAGCGGTTGGTACTCCAACAATAGAAGGCAATATAGATCTTTCTGCGATTAAAATAGCTGCGCGGCAAATTGGTGAAGAACTAAAACACAATAAGAAGTATCAAGTAGTTGTAGTAAAATCTACCGTAGTACCAACAACAACTCAAAAGATTATAAAGCCTATCCTTGAAGAATATTCAGGTAAAAAGATCGGAACGTTTGGCTTGTGTATGAGCCCAGAATTTTTAAGAGAGGGGAACGCTGTGGAAGATGCAACAAATCCTGACAGAATTGTTATTGGTCAATTTGATAAGAGAAGCGGCCAGCAGTTTGCAAAGGTTTATAATAAAGTTTCTTGTCCAAAGGTTATTGTAAATCTTGAAACTGCAGAAATTACAAAATATACAGCTAACTCTTTACTTGCAACTCTCATTAGTTTTTCAAATGAAATTGCCCGGGTTTGCGAAAAAACCAAAGGGGTAGATGTTCTTGATGTATGGAGAGGAGTACATTTAGATTCAAGACTAAGTCCAAGAATCAACAATAAAATTATTACACCTGGTATTATTAGCTACCTGTTTTCAGGTTGTGGGTATGGTGGAAGTTGTTTTCCAAAGGATACAAAGGCCTTAGCTGCATATGCAAAAAAAATTGGTGTTAAGACAGAACTTATTAACAGTGTTATAGATATCAACCAAAATCAGCCCAAAAGAATGATAGCAATATTAAAAAAAACATTAGGAAACATAAAAAATAGAAAAATTTCTATTTTAGGATTGACATTCAAGTCTAATTCTGATGATCTCCGCGAGTCCCCAGCAATAACTATTATTAAATTGCTTCTTGAGGAAGGGGCAAGGGTATTTTGTCATGATCCTATTATTATTGACAAAAATGACAAAGAAGAACTTAAGGGTTTACCAATTATACTTGTTAAAAACATAGAAGATGCGCTAAGGGATGCGCATGGAGCTTTCTTGGTTACTGCTTGGGAAGAATATAAAAAACTTGCTCCTGATATTTTCAGGAAATATATGAAAAACCCTATTGTTATCGATGGTAGAAGAATATATTCTAAAGAAATTTTCAGACAGAGTGGTATAACATATGAAGGAATAGGATTAGGTGAAGCATTATAAAAAATAAAAATATGTTTATTAAAGCAAATCGGCTTGATGATTTAACTAAGGAAGCAAGGGAAAGCATCAGAAAAAGAGCTCATCTACTTCTTCATAGACACATTGACCCCGTCCTGAGATTAGTTATGGCTATGGAACCAGATAGTTATGTTCAGCCACATAGGCATTTAGGAGATAATCGTCAGGAGTCATATATTGCCTTAAGGGGAAAGTTTATTATAATTCTTTTTGACAATCTTGGGTACATAAAAGAATACGGATTAATAGGTCCTAAAGAAGAAAATTTAATGTTTGAAGTGCCCTCTAGTGCTTGGCATGTAATTTGGTCACTTGAAAAAGGCTCTTTAGTAGCAGAGATAATTAAAGGACCATACGTTGAAAAAACCTTCAAGGAGTTTGCTGTGTGGGCCCCATCAGAAGAAGACCCCTCAAAAATAGAATATAAGAAAAGAATACTTAATCTACTTAAATTATCTAAATAAAATCCTTTCATTCTTATGTCTTTGGTGAAAAACAATAAAACACTCCTTGTTATTAGTTTGCTTTTAATAATTATGCCCTTTTTCTGGCTCAAGCCAGGGGAGATGGATCTTGGCGGTGATGGGGGAAGACTTTATTTTTATGATCCGGTTAATCAGATTAAGAATTTAGCACTGTACTATGTTTCTCCCTTCAATAGAGGCACTACTGATTCAAGCTTCTCATATATTCCTTTCATAGGAATGCTGGTTGTCGCCAAACAAGTTATTAGTTCTTCATATATTCTTATTTCTCTTCACAATTCAATAAAGCTAGCTGTTGGTTTTCTTGCTATATTTGCAATTGTAAGAGAAATTATTCCAAAAGAAAAAAACAATGTTTATAAGACAAAGATAGCCTCAATTATTGCTGGACTTTTTTATCTTTCTACTCCTGCGATGATTGAAAATTATATAAAAGCAATTCCGTCACATAGTCAGGTATTTTTAAATCCTCTTATGTTTTATCTCTTTTTACGGTTCTCTCTTACAGGAAATATGAAATATATGTGGTCAATTCTTGTTATAAGTTTGATTTTTGCTACTAATTTTAGTTGGCAAAGTGCTCCTCCTTTCTTTGCTTTCTATCCAATCGCTTTTATTTTTATCCTCCTTTATGTTAGGGTTATTAGACAAATAAGAACTGATTGGAGAAAACTATTCACACTTTTAGTATTATTTTTTGGTCTCCACAGTTTTCATCTTGTTCCAGGAGTTATTGATATGCTTATACCCGGAAGCCATACAAATGCAAGAGTATTTGATGCTAATAGCATAAAAGACCAAATTGGTTATTTTTATGCTATTTTACATATTCCCAACAGTAGTTTTTACCTTCTATCATATTCTCTCAATAAATTAATTGGACAAGTTTCCTTTGTATTTCCATTAATACTAGTGTTTGGATTATTAATCAATAAAAAAAGAGATAAAACAATCCTTCTTATTGCCATTTTCTTTCTGTTAGTATTTTTCTTTGCAACAGGAAAGATAACAAATATCGGAACTAAACTTTATGAGTTCTTATTTTACATTCCGGGATTCTCTATGTTCCGTAATTTTTATGGTCAATGGCAATTTGTGTATTACTTTTTTTACTCTCTCTTCTTGGGAGTAGCATTTTATTCTATATTAAGCAGAATAAGATCAAGGATTATCTTAAACATTACCTTTTTTGCAATAGCTTCATACTTTGTTATAAGTTCTTGGAAATTTATTAATGGCAGTCTTGTTAATCCATTTCGGGAAGAAAAAAATAATATAAAGGTCGCTATTGTTATGGATCCAAAATATGAACAAACCCTAAATTTTATTCGTTTACTTCCAAGTGATGGGAAAATACTTGTCTTACCGTTTACTGATTCTTATATGCAGGTAATACATGGAGTAAATAATGGTGCATTTGTTGGACATTCAACCATTGGTCAACTTACAGGTAAAAAAGATTTTGCAGGCTATCAGGAAATGGTTCCATACAGCAGCATATTTTGGGAATTAAGTAAAAAAAGAGACTACGGATCAATAAGAAAAATATTGGGGCTATTAAATATCAAATATATATTTCATAATTCTGATGTAAGAATTTATGATACATCATTCCTAGAGAATCCTTACTCACCTAATTATGTCCGTAAATATATGCCTTCCACTCAATTGGAATACAAAGAATATATTAAAAATATTTCTGATGAAAAAGTTTATGAGAACAGTTTCTATAGTATATATAAAATAAACGAAAAGGATTACCTGCCACATTTTTATACACCTGAAAAAATTTTTGTCTATGAGGACGACCCCAAGCTAAATATTTATAGCAAAGCAGACGCTTTTTTTAAGGGTAATACTTTAAAAAGACCAGTCTTTATAGAAAACAAAGACTGTAAGATATTGCTTAATGAAAAGATGTGCAATAAAAGAGACATAGTAATGCAGGATAATATTCCGGAAATCGAATTCGAAAAAATAAATCCCACCAAATACAGAGTAAAAGTATTTAACGCTAAATACCCTTACATGCTCATATTGTCTGAAAGTTTCCACAACAACTGGAAAATTTATCTCTCAGACAAAAAACCAGAAAAGGGAGATGTGGTAAGTACTTACTTTGATAGAAAGATACAGGAGGGGAAACACAAAAATATATTCCTTGATGAAAAAACATTTGAAACACTGAGAATGAAATCATTGCCTGATAATGCTCACTTTGTTGCTAATGGATATGCAAATGGATGGTACATCACACCACGGGATGTGCAAGAAAAAGGTAGTTATGAGCTCATAGTAGAGATGACCGGACAAAGAATATTTTACATAGGCTTGGCAACATCAAGCATAGTGTTTGTTGCTCTTATGTTGTGGGGAATAAGATTATTCTTCTTCAGTCACAATAAAACTAATTATTTCTGATATAATAAACCGGTTGCCGCTATGAAGATATATTCTCATAATGTTATATTTTTCCTAAAAAAATATAAGTATGTAGTTCTTACGTTGATTATTATGGCCGTTGCAGGAGACATCCTGCTCATTGAAAACAAATCGGATTTAATTACATTTTTTATTCTTAGTTTAATTATTTTATTCTTCAGATTTTATAAAATTGGAAGCAAGAAGATATTTATTGTGTCTATTTTTCCTATTGTAATTATTTTTTTTAGTTTCATTATTGCTCCTAAATCTTTTGCAATAGAAAAAGCATCTACCTGGTTGTTCTTGCTTATAGGAACAGGTATTTTACAAGAAATTCTTGGAAAAGATACAAAATGAAAAAATATAGATTTGCAATAATTGTAGCATTAATATTATTTGTTATTCCTTTCTTTTGGTTGAGCCCAGGAGAGATGAATTTGGGAGGAGACTCGGGAAGGCTTTATTTTTATGATCCTGCTACATATCTTAATTTACGTGTACTCTATAATTATTTGGGTAGCGGTTTTGGGACAGAGTTAACTTATTATATATATTTCCCTTATGTAATGTTATTATTTTTGCTTAAGTTAATTTTCCAATCTCCTACGGTGCTCATATCATTTTTTAATGGTCTTACTCTAAGCGTAGCCTTTTTTTTTGTATATCTTTTTTTAAAAGAACTTCTGAAAAGAAATGAAAATAACATAAAACAAGTTTATGTTGAAATTTCTTCAATTCTTGGTGGTCTTTTTTATATACTGTCACAAATTTCCATCTATAGCGGTTGGGAAAAGCCAATTATTACATTCAATCAGGTATTTCTAAATCCCTTTATGGCATATATACTTTTAAAATTTATGCTGACTCAAAAAATGAAATACTTGACTATTGCTCTTTTAACTACATTTATTTTTACACCTAATTTTTCTATTGTAGGTGCTCCACCATTTTTTGCTTTTTACCCAATAACAATTGTCTTTCTTTTTCTCTATGCCAGGTTTATTTGCAAAGTGTCTTTTAAGTGGAAATTTTTCATCATCGGCATCATCCTGTTTTTACTTATACATTCATTTCATTTAACTAACACAGTTCAGAGTATTTTTTCACCTGGATCTTCATATAACCAAACAGTTTTTGCCCCTGAGGGAACAACCGGGTCGCGTAATGCGGTTAGTTATTTTGTTGCGGTTGCTGGTACTGTCAAAGCAAGTCTTGCTTGGATGGGGTTATCTCAATTTCAAGATAAACCTTATTATGTACTATTTATTATTTTTCCTGTAATTTTGGTTGCATCTTTTCTTCTAAATAAAGGGAAGACATTACTCTTAACAGGTTTATTTTTCCTTGTTTTCTTTTATTTTTCCTCTGCCATAACAGAGATAGGATTTTTTATATATAAACAGCTTTTTAAAGTTCCTGGTTTTTCTATGTTCCGCAATTTCCATGCGCAATGGTCATACGTTTTTTTCTTTTTTTATTCTTTGCTTTTAGGTCAGGCGCTGGCCACTGTTGCAAATAAGCTAAGCAGGAGGAGCGCTTTTCTTTTGTTTACCGTTTTTGGAATAGTCATTGTTGGATTTGGATTTCCGTTATTAACTGGATCTGTTGCGATGCCCAAAAACCCTGAAACAGGAGTACGCAATAGTTTTCAAATGGATCCAGTATTTGAACAATATATACAAAGTATTAAGTCAAATCCCATTGATGGAAAAGTAATGATGTTTCCGCTGACGGGACCAGGATATCAACTTCTTCAAGGTAGGGAAGACGGTTTTTATAGAGGTCTGCCAATGATTTCATATTTGGGTGGTAAATCAGAGTTTGGTGGGTATGAAACAATGGGTGTATTTAAAGACATTTTTTTAACATCAATGAAAAACAATGACCAGAAAACTTTAAAAAAACTACTTTCAATGATGAATGTTAGATGGCTATTTTATAACTCGGATCAATATGTCTATGATAAACAATTCAAATCTCTGTACAGTTTTGTCTCAGAATATGCACCAAGAGATCAGGAAGAATATAAAGATTTCATTAAAAAGATGCCAGTTGTAAAGATTGCTGATTTCGGCAAATTTTATCATGTTTATTCTGTTAGAGAAGATATCTATCTTCCTCACATTTTCTCTACTGTAAATACAATCTCTACCAATGATGCAATTAGTCTAATATTTGATTCAAATTTTCAAAAAGATGTACATCAAGCGGTAATTTCTGTGCAGTATGCAGTAGATGAGAAAGCTCAAATGATTCTTTACGGCGTGTCTACTTCATTATTATCAGAGATTAAAGATAATAGTCACCTACATAGGCATATGCCTTTTGTCAATCGGAAACCTGATGATATGTTTTATTTTCTTGCAGTTGCAAGGGAAGAATTTGACCTTTTCCGCACAAAAGATAATCCTAACCAATACCTTAACTATTCGCTCTTTTTACTCTCTAAAAGAATTCAGGAAATGGAAAGTTTCGGAGTGCAAATGGCTGTAGTTAAAGATTCAATAAAAACAACAAAGACATCTGATTTAAATAAGTTGTCTTCATATAATAGTTGGAATAGTAGTATTTATCGCTACGAAAAGCAGTTTGATGAACTTATAAGATGGATAAATGAGTCAAAGGCGTCAGAGAAAGATAGAGCATTATATAAAATAAAAGTTAATGAGCAGCTTTATCAACATGAGATTAGATTGTTACGCTCTTTAAATGATCTCAATAAAGAAAATAAAGAGAAAGAATATTTATATACTGCTGTTAATGATATGTTTAAAAGGTACTATGAGAAAGTGGATATTTCTATAATTAATCCATATTTGTATACATATTCGCTACCTGCCTATGTAAACCGTAAGGGAAAATATAAG
>QZIP01000044.1 GCA_003599595.1 Candidatus Parcubacteria bacterium | reverse complement strand
CATATAAAGAGGGTGAGGAAATTAACATCTCAGTTGAGTTAAGTGAGATAGTAAACGTGAGTACTGTAAGTGGACTCCCAAGACTTAAAATAAATCTAGGATCAGAAGGAAAATTCTTTTTATATTCTAGCGGTTCAGGAACAAACACTTTAAGTTTTAGCTATGTTGTGGAAAATGGAGATAATTCAAATGATCTTGAATACTTATCAAAAAATGCACTAGAGCTAAATGGAGGAAAGATTGAAGATCAGGCAGGAAATAATGTTGATCTAATTCTTCCAAATCCAGGTTCTTTGGCTTCTCTGGGGTACAATAAGAACATAATAATTGATACAATACCTCCTGCTTTACCAGTCGCAAGTTCCCCTTCAGGATCTTACTCATCTCCTCAATTCATAATTTTGTCAAGTTTGGGAAGTTCTGAGATAAAATTTAGCACAACTCAAAACCTAACCGGTTGTTCTGAGGGATTAATTTATTTAGAGCCTATAAATATTACATCCTCAGCCACTCTCTTTGTCTTGGCCTGTGACGCGGTTGGTAATACTTCAAAAGCAAGGTTTAACTATAATATCTTAGACACTAATCTTCAGCTTCTTTCAGAAAAGAGCGGACAGACTATTACAGCCTCCAAAATAACTCTCAACAATCTCACATCTCTAGATCTTTCAAATGGAGTAAGTTCAGCAGTTGAAGGAGATATTGTTATAGATGGAGCTTCTCAGTCTCTAAATAATTTTAGCAGCGGAGATCTTACAAATAAAAATTTGGATGAAGTGCAGATGATCGGAGGAGAATTGTTAAAAGTAGAAAAGGCAGTAAAAATTTCTGCAGATGACAATATTGCACTTAATAATACTGATTTATCAGACGTTTTGATTTCTATTCCCAACAATACTATCGTTTTAGGAAGTGGGGGATGGGATGGTAAGATTTATCCACCAAAAAATGTCTCCGGAGAAGGCATAGCTCCTTCAGGTTTTTCAGTTGGGGATGTTGTTATTGAGGTGGGATCGGATCTAGGGATTCTGCTCTTTGATCAGCCAGTTGTGATAACTCTTAATAATGTAACAGGCAATGTAGGCTATAAACCATCAGGATCAACTTCTTGGACAGAGATTACAACTCAATGCTCAGGAGATTATGATAATCCAGGAAAGCCTGACTTTCCAGGTGAATGTTATATTTCAGACGGCACAAATACAAAAATTTACACTTATCATTTCACAACATTTGGCAAACTAAATACAGTAAGTTCCTCCTCCGGTGATTCGGGGTCAAATAACTCTTCTTCTACAACTCCAAATGTAAATACGTCAGCAGTTGCCCTAGCTTGTGGTGACACAAAACCAGCAGTTGCCCCAATTTTACTTTCTGCAAATCAAACAGGGCCAAATGAAGTAACTTTAAATTGGTCAAAAGCCCAAGATCCTGTAACCTATTACCTTGTTGCCTATGGCTTATCTCCAGGATCATTTGAATATGGTAATCCAAATGTTGGTGGAGCAGATACTACGTTATATGTAATTCAGAATCTTTCAGCTGGCAAGACTTACTATTTTAAGATTAGAGCAGGAAATGGCTGCACTCCAGGAGATTACTCAAATGAGATTCCGGTTGTTGTTAGCGGAACAACACTAGAAACAATACCGGATGGCTTTGTTGAGGGGGTGCTAGGTGTTGAAAGTGAAGAGCAGAAAAATGATTCAGTAGACAATGATATTTTAGGCAAGAATGAATCCAGCAAAAAAGCTTCAGTAAAGATTCTAGAGAAAACAAGCAACCAAACAAAACCACTCGCCATAGGCTTCATATCGTTAGTCCTCTTGTTCACCTTCTTCTATTGGTGGAGAAATAAATCATCACTTAAATAACTCTCCTCAACTATGCCCTAGACGTTAATTGCTAGACGCAAAATTTAATTAAGCTATTGACAAAAATACTCATAGTGTTACACTATTTTTTTAACACTTAATTTTTAAATGTTGGTGTCAAAAAACATTAGCAAATTTTATTTCAATGTTGTATTTTTCAGAACTCAACCATATTCCTGTATTGAATTCACAAGGAAAAAAAATAGGAAGACTGGAAGACCTTATTTTTTCTTTTGATGGAACCCCACATATCAGAAAAATATTAATCGGTAGAAAAAATAAAAATTTTCTTCAAACTGCTAACATCTTTAGGTCTAGAGAAAAAAACATAATTTCTTTAGACTTTGTGGAAAAGCTTGACAACACCAAAGTTACCCTCAAAGAGCACTATGAAAAAATAGAAATAGGAGAAAATGAACTATATGTTAAAAAAAACATCTTGGACACACAGGTTATAGATGTTGAAGAAAACAACATAGTTAGGGTTAACGATGTTTTAATTCAAAATGTTAATTCACACGGTTTTGTTATCTATGGTGTAGATATTGGTTTTTCCGGAATTCTTCGTTGGCTAAAAATAGATAAGTTCATAAATAAAGGGTTGAGGGTTGTTGGCAAGCATTATATTCCTGAATCATTTTTAGCTTGGTCCGATATCCAGCCTTTAGAACTTACAAGGGGAAGAGTTGCAGTTAAGAGTAGATTTGATAAGTTTAAAAAACTTCATCCGGCAGATGTTGCTGATTATCTAGAAGACCAAAACCTCCAAAATGTACTAGCTCTTATAGAGGGTATGGATAAAAAATATCTTGCCAAAGTTATTTCAGAACTTAATCCTAGTTTCCAAATGAACATTTTAAGATTAATGCCTCTTGAAAAAGTGGGAATAATGATTCCATATATGGATCCAGACGATGCTGTTGATATGCTTTCCCAGTTTTCCCCAAGAAAGCAGGAAATTATTCTTAACTTAATATCAGTAGAAGAAGCCTCCGAAATAAGGAGGCTTTTTAATTTTGGGATTACATCTTTAGGTAAGTTTTTAAATCCTGATTTTTTAACGGTACACTCAGAAGAGACAGTTTCCTCAGTTGTAAAAAAAATCAAAAATCTTACTCAAGAATTTTCGTCCCTTCCTTATGTATATGTCGCCAATAAACAAAATCAACTAATTGGAGTTATTGATCTCCACGAGCTTATTATGCAAAGTCTTGACAAGCCAATATATATATTTATGAATCAAAGAGTAATAGCAGCAAACCTCAACACTCCAACAGAGGTGGCTTTTAGAAGAATGATAAAGTACAAGATAGAATGTTTGCCAATAGTTGATGATAAAAGGAAAATATTGGGAATAGTTTCAGTAGATGATCTTGGTGATGATCTTCTCAAAAAGATTTCTGGATAGTTGTCAAAGTTTAAATTTTTCCAAAAATTATTAAATCATGTTTATTAAACAAGCTTTAGAAAAACATTATAAAAGAATAATTATTTTTTTAGGAGTTTTTGGCCCAGCTACTATTACTGCTATATCAGATAATGATGCGGCCGGTGTTGCTACTTATTCTTTGGCAGGCGCACAATTTGGATACTCTCTTCTTTTCATCTTACTTATTGTTACAATTCTTTTAGCAATGACCCAGGAAATGGGAGTGCGTATCGCAATAGTTGCCAGAAAAGGCTTGGGAGACATTATTAGGGAAAGATATGGGGTTAATATCTCTCTTCTTGTTTTCCTTTGTCTCTTTGTTGCCAATATGGGAACTATTGTTGCCAACTTCTCAGCTTTAAAAGCAGTTTCTTCTATGTTTGAGTATCCTGTTATACCAATTATATTATCAGTTATTATCTTCTCCGCTATTTTTATTACAAAAGGAAATTATCAAACAAATCAAAAACTATTTTTCGTTGGAATAATTTTATATTTTTCTTATGTAATCTCAGCAGTTAAAGGCAATCCTGATTGGGGAAGAGCATTTACCAGTCTTGTAGTTCCCACAGGGTTTACTTATTCAAAAGAATTTATTCTTAGTGCTATTGCAGTTGTGGGGACAACAATTACCCCGTGGGGTCAATTTTTTATCCAAAGCTATGTTAATGATAAGAAAATTATTCTAGAAGGTCTTAGATATTCTCAGTTTGAAACTTACTTTGGTGCTCTTTTAACCAACTTTTTTTCATTTTTTATGGTAGTTGCAACAGCCTCAACTCTTTTTATTCACTCAATCCCTCTAATTTCTGGTGAACAGGCTGCCCTTGCTATTAGGCCGTTTGCAGGAGAACTTGCTAGTGTGCTTTTTGGACTTGGTCTTTTGAACGCGGCAATCATGGGCATTATTATCGTGTCTCTCACAACTACTTATATATTTGGAGAATTCTTTGGTGTAGAAAGAAGCCTGGATGTTCCCTACGAAAGAGGAAAAGCTTTTTACGGACTTTTCTTTGTCCAGCTTATAATAGCCGCTTTTATTTCCCTGCTTCCCTTTATATCCTTATTTAAAATTGTTTTTATAACTCAAGCCATAAACGGAGCTCTTCTTCCTCTTGTATTTTTCTTCTTGCTTAAAATCACAAATAATAAAGAAATTATGGGAGAGCACATAAATAATAAATACTATAATTATTTTGCAGTCACATCGTCAGTTCTTATTGTTATTGCATCAATCTTTATAGTCCTCACCGCAATCTTCAATATTTAAGTTTTAGGTAGTTGAAGATATGCTTGATTTATATCATAATTTATATATGGATGATTTGAAGTTAAAAGCAAATATTTTAAGAGCACTCTGTTTAATCTCTACCACAACTGCCGGTTCCGGTCATCCTACGTCTTGTTTGTCTGCAGCAGACTTAACCGCTGTCTTGTTTGATAGGTATTTTTCTTTTGATATAAAAAATCCAAAAAACCTAAATAATGATCAAATTATTTTTTCAAAGGGACACGCTGCCCCTCTTCTTTATTCAGCATTTGCTCTTACAGGTGCACTCAAGAGAGAAGAGCTTTTAACTTTAAGAAAGTTTGGAAGTAGACTTGAGGGACATCCCACTCCAGTGTTCGAATTCTGCCAGGTTGCCACCGGCTCATTGGGGCAAGGCTTATCTAGCGCAGCTGGAATTGCTTTCTCACTTCGTTCTCAAATCCAAAACTCAAAACTCGAAAATCAAAATATGCCAAAGGTGTATGCCTTGCTTGGAGATGGAGAAGTAGCAGAGGGTCAGATATATGAAGCTTGTAATTTTGCTTCAAAAAATAATCTTAATAATCTCATTACAATAGTAGATATTAACGGTCTTGGTCAAACAGGTAAAACAGCCTTTTATCATGACCTGACCAAATATGAAAACATTTTTTACTCACTTGGGTTTATTACATTAACTATTGATGGAAATAATATTTATCAAATTGAATCAGCACTTAAAGAAGCTACTAACAATAAATCAGATCAGCCTTTTATGATTCTTGCAAAAACGGTTAAGGGAAAAGGAATTTCTTTTCTTGAAAATAGAGAAGATTTTCATGGAAAAACATTAAATGAAGAAGATCTTGAAAAAGCCTTAGATGAATTATGTCTTACAAAAGAAATCTTAAAAGATGATTCTGTTTTGTTCACTCCTTCATTGCCTGCTACCAATAAGGCTAATAAGACCTATTTGTCAGATGAAGCCAATGATAATATTTCTCTCAAGAATTATGATTTGGGGGAAGAAGTTGCCACAAGAAGAGCTTTTGGTGACACGCTCGTCTGGCTCGGATCTCAAAATGACTCGGTTATAGTTCTTGACGCAGACGTAGGAAACTCTACGTTTACAAATAAATTTAAAGAAAAATTTCCTGACCGCTTCATTGAGTGTTTTATTGCAGAGCAAAACGCTGTGAGTGTTGGAGTTGGACTATCAGCTTACGGGAAGATTCCTTTCATATCTACCTTTGCCGCATTTTTAACCCGGGCCTTTGATCAGATTAGAATGGCAAGAATTTCTAACTCTAATATTAAATTCGTCGGAACCCATGCGGGAATATCGGTCGGGGAGGATGGTCCCTCTCAGATGGGCCTTGAAGATATCTCTATGTTTGCAAGTATTACAGACTCAATTGTTCTGCAGCCAGCCGATGCTGTTTCTTGTCAAAAATTAACTCAAAAAATTGCATATCACAAAGGAATATCTTATCTAAGGCTCCTAAGACCAAAAACAAAAGTAATTTACAATTCAGATGAAGAGTTTGAAATTGGTAAGTCTAAAGTTCTTAAAAAATCTGATCAGGATTTACTGGTTGTTGTTGCCTCAGGCATAACAGTTTTTGAAGCCCTAGAAGCTTACGGGCAGTTATTAAAAGAGGGAATATGTATGTGCGTTATTGACGCCTATTCTCTCAAGCCAATAGACAAAGACACAATAGTTGATAATTTAAGTAATTGTCAAAAGAGAATAATAATTAGCATAGAAGATCATTATGCACAGGGTGGTTTGGGAGATTTGATTTCAAAAGAATTTGTAAATGAGAACATTGAACAGTTTAATCTTTGCGTTAACAATGTCCCTTCCTCAGGAGAAAAAAATTCATTATTCCATAAGTTTGGCATAGATGCGCAAACCATAATAGAATTAGTAAGATCAATTAGTAAAAAATATGAAAAAAAATAAGGAGTCGCTTGTATTTGGGAAAAAAGAAATAGAACAGGAAGGGCAGGAGAATTGGGACATTAAAAGAATAATTATTGGGACAGTTATTCTAATATCCCTAATTGGATTCGGATATTTTCAATACTCAAATAGTTTTAAAAATGAAGTAGAGAATCCCAAAACTGGAATTTTTGGTGCATTTTCAAGAGATCAAAGCCTCAAACAGCCAGAACAAAAGATTCCGGAAGAGATTGAGAATCTCAAGAATCTAGAAATTCCTTCAAGGGAAAAAATTCAAGAAATCATTTTGCAGGCACAGGAAACTATTTCTGAAATCACACCTGAGAATGCCGCCTCATCTTCTCAAGAGTTACAAAAATTAATCAATGACTTAAGTGCTGTGCAAAACAAATCAAAAGAACCAAAAGATCTAGCCTGTGAACTTATCTGCGGCAGTGAAAAATAATAGATTAATTCTTGATTGACAAATAAGTATCATTAGATTATGAAAAGAATTAAGAGAATAATCTCTTTTTTAGGACCAGGTTTTATAACTGGAGCAGCTGATGATGACCCTTCAGGAATAGTTGCCTATTCACAGACTGGCGCAGTTTTTGGCCTGAAGCAATTATGGACAGCCCCATTTTCCTTTCCTTTTATGTATGTTGTCCAGGAAATGTGTGGGAAAATTGGACTCGTTACAGGAAAGGGTCTAGCTGGTGTAATTAAAACACACTATAAACCTTGGTTGTTATATTTTTCTATTTCTTTACTCTTCATTGCAAACGTAATAAATATATCCACAGATCTGGGTGCGATGGCCGCATCTCTTGAACTATTATTTAATTTGCCCTTTATGTTCTGGATAATTATAGTAACTCTTGTTACTCTAGCCCTTGAAATATTTGTCTCCTACAAAGTCTATTCTAAATACTTGAAATATCTTGCCTTTTCTTTACTTCTTTATATTGTATCTGCTTTTTTTATTAAAATTGATTTCAAAGAAGTCCTGCTCTCCACAATTGTTCCTAATTTTATTTTTTCAAAAGATTATATTTTTAATATAGTAGCAGTATTTGGGACAACAATCTCTCCTTATCTTTTTTTCTGGCAAAGTTATGAAGAGGTAGAGGAAGAAGTAGTTCTTGGCAAAATAAAATCAATGGGGGCAGGAGTTCCAAGGGTTTTTAAAAGAGACATTGATAGGTTAAGGATTGACACTGCAGTTGGTATGTTCTTTTCCAATCTTATTATGTGGTTTATTATTTTTGTTGCAGGATCCACATTTTACGTTTCAGGGATAAAAGATATCAGTACTGCAGCAGATGCCGCATTTGCACTTAAGCCCCTTGCTGGTGATTACGCTTTTATTCTTTTTGCTCTTGGGATAGTTGGGACAGGTCTTCTAGCAGTCCCTATTCTTGCAGGCTCTTGTTCATATGCGCTATCCGAGGCCTTAGGTATGAAGGTAGGACTTTCTCAGAAATTAAACAAGGCTCACGGATTTTATGGAACAATAGCACTTGCTATGATTGCAGGTCTTCTTATTAATTTTATTGGAATATCACCTATTAAAGCGCTTTATTACACAGCTATATTAAATGGTATTATTGCACCTCCTCTAATATTTATTATTCTTCTAATATCTAACAATAAAGAGATTATGGGAGAAAGAGTGAATGGAAGAACGACTAACATCCTGGGGCTTTTCATCGGAATCTTCATGACATTCTTTTCACTTTTACTCATAGCCTCACTATTTGGTATAATTTAATCAAAGCTAGGTCAATTCTCTAGTCATGATTTAAATTATGGAAGGATTAAAAGAAAGAGCACGGATTTTAATCGGGAGATTAAACAAGGAAGAGAAGAAGAAAAAAATTTCAGAAATTGAAGCTGAGTCTTTTGATTCAAATTTCTGGAAAGACAATATCCGTGCAGCTGAAAAAATGAAGGAATTGGCAGCTCTTCATAAAGAACTTGAGGACATCCAAAAAATAGAATCACTTCTTGAATCAGAAAAATTAGAAGAGCTAGAAAAGCTTATAAAAGAGCTTGAGAAATATCTTTATTTAGGAGGAGTTTATGATAAAAACAACGCAATTCTAACCATTCACGCAGGCCAAGGCGGGGTAGATGCACAGGATTGGGCCTCAATGCTTTTTAGGATGTATATGAGGTTTTTTGAAAGAAGAGGATGGCGTCATGAAGTGCTGAATGAGGCCCCAGGGGAAGAAGCAGGTCTTAAGAGTGTGAGTATATTGGCGGAAGGAGAGTTTGTATATGGATATTTAAAAGGAGAACAGGGTACTCATAGGTTGGTCCGTCTATCACCTTTTAATGCAGATAAGCTGAGACACACCTCTTTTGCTTTGGTTGAAGTATTGCCGGTGATTGAAAAAATAGAAGGTTTGGATATTAGAGAAGAAGATTTAGACTGGGAATTTTATAGGGCATCTTCCCATGGAGGTCAAAATGTCCAAAAAGTTTCAAGTGCAGTAAGGCTAAAACATATTCCCACGGGAATTACTGTTACGTCACAAGCAGAGCGCTATCAAATTCAAAACAGAGAAAACGCATTAAAACTTTTAAAAGCAAAGCTTTGGGTTTTGCAGGAAGAAAAAAGAAAAAAGGAAGAGGAAGATTTAAAAGGAGTATACAAGCCCGCATCTTGGGGCAATCAAATTAGATCATATGTACTGCATCCTTATCAATTAGTTAAGGACTTACGCACGAAAGTTGAGACAGGAAATATAGAGCAAGTTTTAGATGGCAACATAGATGAGTTCATTGAGGCAGAACTGAAAGAATAGAACATAAAATTGAATTGACCTAATTAACCTAATTTCTAAATAAGCACCAATCTTTGAAAGATCAAAAATCAAATATCAAAGATCAAAAACAAGTTCAAAGTTCAAAATTAAAAGTTTAAAATTACAGTTAATAGTTAAAAGTTATTTAAATGAACTTTAAATTATAAATTGCAACTTTGAACTTTGCCGCTTTTAGCGAGCCTCGCATCCGGCGGGCACTTTGAAATTTTAACTATTATTTAGGTCAATCAGAGTAATTAGAAATTATTTTGCTATTGATAACATTTCCCAGGGTTGTAATAATTCTAAAAATATGGTTTACTTAAAAATATAAATACTAGGCTAGAAATGATTATTGTGAGATTATGGAGCAAGAGCAATTAGTTCACAGTTTTGAGGAACAAGGATCAAATAAAATGATTACAAAAGGCGTAATAATTGGGTTTTTTATAGTCATCCTTTTGGGTATTGGAACAGGATACCTTTTTGCCGGGAACAAACAAGAATCAGCCTCTCTTACAAACACAGAAAACGGTCAGGTTGTAGGCAGTAATGTTAGAAAAGGACAAGTGGTTGGATCAAAAGATGAAAAAACATTTAATGATGAAGCGGAAGGAATTCTTAAGAAAGGCGGCATAGACGGAGAGGGGTCGTATCACTTGGAGAGGCCGGGAGGAAAATCTCAAAATGTATATCTTACATCATCCGTTGTTGATATGTCTCAATTTGAAAATAGAAAGGTAAGGGTTTGGGGACAAACAAACCAGGCTAAAAAGGCAGGCTGGCTAATGGATGTTGGTAGGCTTCAAGTTCTTGAATGATATAGTAATGGTTATGGTTTATTACAATTTTTAGATTCCACGGATATGTTCTTATCCGCGCGGTCTAAATCTTTAAGGATATTTTAGTCTAAACTTTCATAAATGATAGAATTTCAAAGCGTATCCAAAAAATTTGGAAGTAACTTTGCCCTTGAAAACATCAATTTTCTAATAGACAAGGGAAGCTTTGTTCTTTTAATTGGATCAACAGGTTCCGGTAAAACTACAATTTTCAGACTTATTATAAGGGATTTATTTCCAACAGAAGGTAATATTTTGTTAGGAGAGTGGAATCTTACAAAACTCCCCAAAGGTAAAACCCAAACACTAAGAAGAAAAATAGGCTATGTGTTTCAGGATCTAAAACTATTGATGGATAGAACAGTTGTTGAAAACGTTATGTTGCCTTTGGAATTTTCAGGTGTAAGCGAAAAGGATGCTAATAAAAAGGCGGAAGAAATATTAATTGAGGTTGGACTTTCAGACAAGCAAAATAAATTCCCGCTACAGCTTTCAGGCGGTGAAAGACAAAGAGTTGCCATTGCAAGAGCTCTTGTCTTTGACCCTGAAATAATTATTGCAGATGAGCCAACCGGAAATCTTGATCTTCAAACATCTCTTCAGATACTAAGCCTGCTTGATGGAATCAATAAAAAGGGAACAACCATTTTTATGGCTACCCACAATGAAAAAATTATAGAAAAAACTAATAAAAGAATAATAGTTTTAGAAAAAGGAAAAATTACAGAAGATAAAAAAACAACCGCCAAAAAAGGAGAAAAGGAGGAAAAAAATGAACATTAAAACGGTTGGAAAATATATAAGAAGATCACCATACCAAGCTCTTTCGGCTATGTTAATTATGACCTTAACATTCTTTACTATTTCCGTTTTTTCTATTTTAACAATATTATCTGTAAAACTAATAAACTATTTTGAATCAAAACCTCAACTGACAGTTTTTTTCAAAGACACAACTGTAAAAGAAGAAATAGACAGTATCCAAAATCAGTTGGAATTGACAGGAAAAAGTTTATCTATTAAGTATGTTTCCAAAGAAGAGGCTTTGGAGATTTATAAAGAGCAAAATAAAAGTGACCCAATCTTACTCGAGCTTGTGACCTCAGATATCCTTCCAGCCTCTATTGAGATTCAAGCAGTGAAGGCAGAGTATCTTGCTGATCTTGCATCAACTGTTAAAAAATCTCCCCTTGTAGATCAGGTAGTATTTCAAAAAGACATTGTTGACACTTTAATCTCTTGGACAAATGCATTCAGGATGATTGGCTTAGGTGTAATTTCAGTTCTGGCAGTAGTGTCAATATTTGTAATATTAACCATTATAGGAATTAAAATAACCATAAGAAGAGAAGAAATAGAAATATTAAAATTGATTGGTGCTTCTAACTGGTTTATCCGCCTCCCCTTCTTATTTGAGGGTATGTTTTATGGATTTGTAGGCGCTCTGGCCGGCTGGAGTCTCTCTGTGGGTTTTCTGCTATATGCAACCCCTACTCTTCAGTCTTTTTTGAAAGGAATTCCAATATTCCCAATATCCCCAGAAATTATTATTGGCCTTTTAGGGGCCCAAATTATTTTTGCTTGTTTCTTGGGAATATTTGCAAGTTTTTTGGCAGTTCTACGTTATCTCAAATAAGGGTATTATGTACTTACGGGACGAGATATAATGAATCGTGTCGGCAATTAAGACTGTCTATTCAAGCAAATTAAGCGATAGGGACATACTTTTACAGT
>QZIP01000032.1 GCA_003599595.1 Candidatus Parcubacteria bacterium | reverse complement strand
ACGTTTTGCTGAATAAAAATTGCCATCTAAAACAACAGGCCTTGGACTAACTTCCTTATAGTATCTTGACTTTTTACTGAATAACCTGTCTGATCTTCTTGCAGTACCTGCAAAAACTAAATTACTATTTTGAAAAGGGGAAACATTTCGTCTTATTGTATCAAGTGATTTTTGGACAAAATAAGGCAGATCAACACTCCCACACTCATTATATCCCTTACCATATGGTCCAACCTCTCCCCAAGTAACTTCATAATCAGGTAAATATCTCCATATTTTATGTGAATCACTTTTATAGTAAGTATTTGCTATCATCTTTCCATTTTCTGTTCTTACACAACTAAAATAAGCTAATCTTCCCTTATGAACATATGGAACAGAAACAAAAAATTCTACGCTAGGATCCTCAGGACTTACAAACCTAAACCTTGGCTGCAACCCTTCCCTAATTAAAACTTCCGGGGTCAAACGATGAAACCCCAACCTGTCTCCCTCAATCTTAGTTCTTTTTAAAAGAGAAACCGATTCTTCATCTGTAAGTAATTGTATGGATCTATCATTCCACAAATCACTTCCAGCCAAACCTTCCTCCTGTGGCCTTTTTTCAAAAAACGTCTTCAACGCCTCATTAAAACCACTATGGCTAGGAGAAAGAAGTACACTTTCATCCCATTTTCCCGGATCATTTGGCTTCCTAAATTCTAAATTGTAACCATCTCCTTCCATCCCTTTATTTTTCATTAACTAATTACCAAATCAATTAGTTAGTATTGAAAAAATTAACAATTCAACAATTAAACCATATAACAACTCAACAATTCTGTTATAAGTCATAAGTTATTAGTTCATTGAAAATTTGAAATTAATGCTATTTGACATTTGTCATTTGGGTTTTGGATTTCATAATTCCATTGAAAATTTGTTTGCTTATTGGGTTATTGGTAGTATTTGTAGTATTGGTAGTATTTATTTGCTTTGATCTCTTTTGATCTCTTGACCCGATAACACTTTTGGTCTATATTACTATACAATCTAGCAACTATACCCTTCTTGCTGTATCCCGATTTAATCGGGATTAGTCTAGAAGGAGTTATACCCTACACATTTTCAAGTGTGAAGGGTATAGCTTCTAGCGTTTAGCGTCTAGTTAAAAATAAACTAACTATACCCTAGACACTAGTGGCTAGACGCTAACAAATGCTAACAAATTATGATTCATCTTAAGAAATCAGACCCTAAAATCTACAAAATCATAAAAGCAGAAGAAAAGCGCCAAAAAGAAGGAATAGAACTTATTGCCTCTGAAAATTATGTATCCCCTGCAGTACTAGAGACAATGGGAAGTGTCTTAACCAATAAATATTCTGAAGGCTATCCTGGAAAACGCTACTACGGAGGAAATGAGATCATTGACCAGGCAGAAAGTCTTGCAATAACACGCGCCAAAAAATTGTTTGGAGCAGAACACGTAAATGTTCAACCATTGTCAGGCAGTCCCGCAAATCTTGCAGTCTATATGGCACTGCTTCAACCAGGTGATAAAGTCCTAGGCTTTTCACTTGACCAAGGAGGCCACTTGTCTCACGGCCACCCTATGAATTTTTCCGGAAAACTCTACACTATCATCCCCTACTTTGTAGACAAAAAGACCGAGATTATAGATATGGACGAAGTCGAAAAAATTGCGCTAAAAGAAAAACCAAAAATGATTCTGGCAGGTTTTTCAGCCTACAGCAAAAATATGGATTGGAAAAGATTCAAAAAAATTGCGGATAAAATTAACGCTCTCACATTTGCAGACATTGCCCACATTGCAGGACTTATTGCAGCAAAACTAATTGACAGCCCTATCCCCTATTTTGACGTTGTAACAACAACAACCCACAAAACCCTCAGGGGCCCAAGAGGCGGAATGATTATGTGCAAAGAAAAATTTGCATCTGCAATAGATAAAGCAATATTCCCGGGAATCCAAGGAGGACCCCATGACCACATAAACGCCGCAAAAGCCGTTGCTTTTGGTGAAGCTCTAAAGCCATCATTTAAAACATATTCTGCTCAAGTTATGAAAAACGCAAAAGCTCTTGCCGGAGCTCTTCAAAAAAGAAATTATAGAATAATTTCTGGCGGAACAGACAATCATCTAATGCTCGTTGATGTTTTTGGAAGCCGCGGAGTAACAGGCAAAGAAGCAGAAAAAGCACTAGAACATGTGGGAATTTCTATCAACAAAAATATGATTCCATTTGACAGCAGAAAACCTCTTGACCCATCAGGAATAAGACTTGGAACACCGGCTGTAACCACAAGAGGTGCAAAAGAAAAACATATGGAAACTATTGCAGACCTAATAGATAAAACTCTTGAAAACAAAGACAATGAAACAAAACTGAAAAAAATCGCAAAAGAAGTTAAAACATTTTCTCTCCAATTCCCTGTACCTGGAATAAAATAACATCAAGAATTTATATAATTTGATAAAAAAAGCTACTCTTTTTTACTTGTTTTAATAAAAGACTTTTAATGCTATAATTTAATTATAACTTCACTGTTAAAAACTAATTACTTCTATGAAAGTATCGGACGTAATGTCAAAAACAGTTGAATACGTTAGAGCGGACACGTCAATAAAAGATGTTTCTCATCTTATATTTGTTGCCGGCATAAACGGTGTACCAGTCTGTAAAAACAAAAAAGTTATAGGCTTTATTACAGAAAAAGATATCCTTGCCAAATTTCTCCCCACTCTTCAAGAGCACATAGAAGACCCCATTGGCACAAGAGACTTCCAGGAAATGGAGAAAAAAGTAACTGAAATCCTTACCTTAAAAGCCAAAGACATAATGAGCAAAAAACCCACAACAGTAAGAGAAGACACTCCTCTTCTGCGCGCCCAATCATTAATGTTTGCAAAAGAAATCGGCAGACTTCCGGTTGTTGACAAGAAAAACAATCTCATTGGCATGCTCTCAAAAGGAGATATCTTTAGATCTGTAGTTGGTGACAAACTTCCATTTTCTTTTTCAGAAGAGGAATACCATGACTGGATTTCAAAATACTTTGACAAAATGATAGACTGGAAAAAAAGATTAGATCAAGAAATACCTGACCTTGCCGCATTATTTAAAAAAGAAAAGTCAAAAAAAATATTGGATATAGGCTTTGGAACAGCAGAACATGACATTGCTCTAGCACACAAAGGATTCCAAACAACAGGCATAGAAAGCAGTGCATTAATGCATAAAGTTGCAAAAGAAAAAGTTGAAAAACTACCCATTAGCCTACAAAAAAGAATCAAACTGTTTTGCGGGGACTACACGGAAATACTAAAAAATTCTGAGGAAAAATATCAAGCAGCAATATTTTTAGGCAATGCATTTGCACATCTTGCCCAAGACTATGAAAATGTGCTTGCAGCAGTAATTAAATCGCTTGATCCCAAAAATGCAATAATTATCATGCAAGTATCAAACTTTTATAAAATCTATAACATTAATAAAAGATTTTGGCTTTTAAGCTTTGCAAAATCTGATTTTTGTCAAGAAACTGCATTTTTTAGATTTTATGATCCTCAAGAAAACAATCAAAAAATACTTACCCAAAACACAGTACTGCTTGACAATAGCAATAACAAATGGAGATGCAGATCTGTTAACAGAACTCCCATTGCAAATCTAAGCAAAGAAAAAATAACAGAAATCTTAAAAAAATATGGTTTCAAAAAAATATCCTTTTACGGTGGTGAAACCTTTGGCCCGCTTTTCAAAAAACCCTTTAATATAACTGAAGATGACTGGCTAAATATAGTAGGCAAAAGATAAACTATTTTTTTCCTGCTTCACCAAAAATCCCCCTCATTACTTTTTTAATGTGCAAAACTCTAATCCCTAAATCCATACCAAAAGACAATTTAAATTCAAAAAATCCATTCTTACCAACTTCTTACACTCTCTTTTTGCTTTTTCAGCCTCAATCACATATAATACTGCATTGAAATGAGAAATTCAGAAACATCTCACTATATTGCAGAAATTTGTCCAGTTTTTGATGAACAAGGACGCAGTCTCATAGGGCAAGAGCAGCCTTCTTCACCTGAGCAAGCAAACCTGCCCAAAGGGGTTTTAATTGTTATTTGTGGAAAACCTGGGGTAGGTAAAACTTTGACAGCAGAGAACTTTGCTAGGATAAACGGTCTTGAAGAGCCATTAACAATAGGAAGGTTAATAAGAAAATGGATGAAAATTCACCCTGAAGCTATGAGCCTGGACCCTTCAAAAAGAAGTCCCAAGCTAGATAGACGTGCTGATGAACTTGCTATAAATGAAATGTTAAATTATCCAGAAGATGGGCCTCCCCGTGTTATAGAGTCAGATCTTGGCGTCTGGCAAGCTGGAGAAGCCATAAGAAGAGGACTTAATCCAAGAAGAGTTATAACTGTAAAACTTGATGCTGGTCCTGGACCTACGGGAATAAGAGCTTTAAAAAGAGAAAAGGCTCAAGACCCAACTGCTCTTGACCCTGAAAAGGCAACACCATTAGATATAGAAGCTGCCTATAATAGAACCTTAAAAAGAAATGAGGCTGATATGACTAATTGGGAAAAAGTTTATAAAGAAGAGGTCGGATATCCCTATGACGATAGTAGATTTGATGCATTAATCAACACAGACAATCATATAGAAGGAGACAATAAAAGCAATATCCATGAGGTTAGTAAAGCAATTAAAAGAGCAGTTGAATTTGTCCTTGCCGCAAGAGATAAATCAAATGAAGGAAATATTTCAACACTAGGAACAGAGCATCATATTAATCCAGGAAAAAGAAGGAAACTCCCAAAAGCCTCCTAAGCCCTCCCAAAACCATTATATCCTAAGGCTGTCGGTCTGTCTTGAGTCTCTCTTAACAACTCCTCACGCTCAACATTTTGACAATCTCCACAAACCAGCACACAATCACCTTCTCCACCCGCATCAAAATCCAAGGAACCAGTTGCAAGATTTTGACCATCACACACTTTTCCAGACTCACAACGAGTACCATCGCTTATAAGCTCAAACACTCTACCCCCAAGCCTACCTGGTCCAAACTGGTCTCTTGAAACTCTAGGAGGAGCAAATTCTTTCATAGATTACAAATATAAGATTATTAAAACCAGATGTTACCGAATTTAAGCAAGAAATGCAAATTTTATTTATCTCTCAAGCTCAAAATATTTATATTTCAACCCATTTTGCTCATGATTTTCTTCAAAAACCACTTTTTTAAACTCTGAATAATCCGGAAAAAAAGTGTCTGCATCCGCTTCTGCGTCAACAACAGTTAAATAAAGCTTATCCGCACACTTTATCCCCTGACTATAAACTTGCCCCCCACCAATTATAAAAATTTCCCCCTCGTCCGCCATAGCTTCAGCGAAGGCGGATCGCAGTGACAATCTTTCTGTTTCTATTTGCTTCCCCACCTCAATCCCCTCCTCCAAAGAGTCAACAACCAATAAGTCATCAGTTTTAAGATTTAAGTTGTAGATTTGAGTTTTGAGATTTGAGTTTTGAGATATTATGATATTCGCTCTATTTGGCAAAGGACGACCAATAGATTCAAACGTCTTCCTCCCCATAATTACAGGGTGGCCGCTCGTGATTTTCCTAAAGCGGGCCAAATCCTCCGGGATATCCCAAAGAAGCTTATTGTCTTTGCCTAGCTCCCTATTTTTTCCAACCGCCGCAATCATTGAAACCCTCATAAATTTAATAACCCAATACTACCAATAACCCAATAAACAAATCAATACACAAATTAAACAATTACTTTTTCTTTGTATTGATAATTATTGTACTAACAATCTTAACTATCTCTTTCCCTTCTTGCATTAAACCTTTCATTCTTTCTTTAAAATCTTGATTCGTATCCGCAATAACTCTTAACCAGTAATTAGTTTCCTTACCTTCCTTTCTAACTACTGTATAACAATGCACAAAATCTTTTTTACTATCTGTTCCATCTGCCTCTTGATCATTTGCACCCATAGAGGTTACTGATCTAGTTATTTGACCAATCATAACAATATTTTCTGGTGTTTTAGGAAGCTGTTTAACTAAATTAATAACGCGGATTACAAATTGATAGATTCTCTCATGAATATCTCTTATCTTTTCCCCATCTTTCATTTATCTATTTTATCATTGATTGGGTTATTTGTTTATTTGTTTATTGGGTTATTTTAAAATCCCCCTACTACTGTAATTTCGCCTTTTATGGAAGGATGAGGATCATAGCCTATCAGTTCAAAATCTTCAAATCTAAAATCATCTATTTTTTTCACTTTTGGATTTATTTTCATTGTAGGAAACGGTTTTGGCACTCTCTTAACCTGTTCCCTCATTTGATCAAAATGATTCTCATAAATATGCACGTCTCCAAAAGTATGTACAAAATCCCCCGGCTTATAACCAGTCACCTGAGCAAGCATAAGAGTTAAAAGCGCATAACTTGCAATATTAAAAGGCACTCCCAGGAAAAAATCAGCGCTTCTTTGATATAAAAGCAAAGACAATTTGTCTCCTGTAATATTTATGTGAAACATTGTATGGCACGGAGCAATCACCATTGATGCCGCATGAGACCCAGACATTTCATAAATACAACCCGCATTCCAGGCAGAAATTACATAGTGTTTTTTCTGAGGATATTTTTTGATTTTTTCAATCGCCCATCCCAACTGATCCACAGTTTTAATATGAGCGGACTTGCCCGCCGACTTGCCCCTCGAAGCTTTTGCGCAGTGGGGAGCTTCAGCGAAGGCGGGCCAATTTCTCCATTGAACTCCATAAACAGGTCCCAGCTCTCCCCATTTTTTCAAAAATTTTGGGTCTGATTTTGCCTTCTCCATAAACTCTTCAAATGTCATCTTTTTTGCCTTCCCTGCATCGCAAGCCCACTGGTATTTTTTATAAGCCCACTCGTCCCAAATATGCACATTGTTATCAACCAAATATTTAATATTTGAAGAACCAGACAAAAACCATAAAAGCTCGTGAATTATACCCCGGTAAAAAGTTTTTTTTGTGGTTAAAAGAGGAAAACCTTTTGACAAATCAAATCTCATTTGTCTTCCAAAAACGCTTTTTAATTTTACCCCAGTTGAATGACTTATTTTCCACTCACCATTCTCCATAATGTCTTTCGCCAAATCAAGATACTGATATTCCGGATGATTCTGCTGTTTTTTGGTTTTCATAAAATATTTTTAAGCAAGGAGTGCATTTCTTTCGCAGTTCCGTATTAGCGACGAAGAAATTGGTAACAAGAAAAGTAATTCGCGCACGGAAACAAGAAAAAATATACTCCGAGCGATAAAGAACATTATACGTTTTCTATTGCATTAATTTAACTTAAAAAACTCATTTTTACAATATCTCAAAATAGATCAATATAATAAACGGATTAAAACTGTAGAAAAACTTAGAAAAGTTTTTTGCTATAATACTTCAATATGGTTTTATCAGACCGCGATATTAAAAAATATTTAGAAGAAGGAAAAATAGTAATTACTCCCTTACCTGACTTAGCTTCACAACTAGGCTCCTGCTCTATAGATCTACGGCTTGGAAACATTTTCAGGGTTTTTGATCACAGCAAATTTGCCTTTATTGATCCGTTAAATAAAAACATCAGCGATTTTACAAGAGAGATTAAAATTGAAAATAAAGAACCGTTTATAATTCAACCAGGAGATTTTGTGCTGGCAACAACTATTGAATATATTAAAGTTCCTGACAATCTAACAGGCAGACTTGAAGGAAGATCCAGTATAGGAAGACTTGGGATAGTAATTCACTCAACTGCGGCAAATATAGAATGCGGATACAGAGGACATATAACGCTTGAGCTTGCCAATATGGGGAAAATGCCGGTAGCACTATATCAGGGAATGAGAATATGCTCCGTTTCTTTTGAAGAACTTTCAAGCCCAGCCGATGTTCCATACTATAAAAAGAAAAGCGCAAAATACCTGGAACAAAAAGGACCGGGAGAGAGCAAGTTAAACGAAGAAAGCGTCTAGCGTCTAGCTACTAGCGTTTAGTTATTTCCTTGTATGATAAATTTTCTTTTTAAACTAGACGCTAGACGCTAATTTACTAGGAGCTAGTTGCTAAAAATATATGAAGTATCATATTTCTTTTGACATAGAATTTCTCAAAAATCCTTATCCAGGAAAGCTGATAGTAATTGAAGGAAATGAAGGAAGCGGGAAAAGTACGCAAGTAGAAAGACTAGCTGAGGCCTTAAGGGAAAAAGATCACAAAGTTTTCCAAACAAAAGAACCATCAGAAAACCCCATTGGCAGTTTTATAAGGGAAAAGATTTTAAGTGGGGAAATAAAAGTTCCACCAATTTCAATTCAATATATGTATTGCGCTGACCGGGCAATACACCTAGAAGAAATAAAAGATTATTTAAAAAATGGGCATATTGTTGTATGTGATAGATATTTTTGGTCTTCGGTTGCCTATGGAATTGCAGATTTAAATGGTGATGAAGATTTTTATTTACTATCTCTTGCAATTCTCTCGCCATATCATAGATTTATAAAACCAGATTTTACTTTGTATTTAGAAGTAAGCCTAGAAGAAGCAGTTAGAAGAATCAATCAAAGCCATAAGCACAAAGAAATTTATGACAAAAAGGAGAAAATGGAAAAAATAAAAAAAGGTTATGGTTCTTTGATAAAAAGATTCCCTGAAGAATTCGTGGTAATTGATGGGGAAAAAAGCATGGAAGAAGTAAGCAGGGCAATATTAAAAAAGCTGGAAAAGAAGTTGAAATAAACAATAACCTAAAACAAACCATCTCAAATCACACAATCCCATTCCCCTTGACCTTTCAACTAGAATTACACTATTATGAAAATGGTGAGTTATTAGCTATTGGTTAGTTAGTTATTAGTTCATAGTAAGTTAAAAATTACTTAATTACTATTTACTAATTACTCAATTACTAGTTTTTAATCACCAACTAACCTAAATCTTTGACTTTATTATGTTGTTTTCATCCTACAAAAAAACATTTGGCACTCTAGTAATCCTTCTTATGCTAATCTCCATCCCTGTCTCTCTATTACTTATCAAACAACAGCAAGATACCCGCCAACGGGCAAGCGGACTTAATCCTGATAGAACAAAATATATCATACTAAATAAGGCAGATGGGAATATTACTCAAGAAACCATAAATGAAATTAAAAACAAAATAGAAATAAGCAACTCAGGAAATACAAAACTTGGAATCGGCCTAATTATCTCCTATTTAGAAAAATCAGATGAGCAGGAAAATGATTTGATAAATAACCTTACCTCTCTTTCCATAAATAATGACATCCCTATTCTAATCAAGCTTGATGGTATCAGCTGGTGGGAAACAAGAAGTGATCTCTGGAACTGGTGGGATCCTTCAAAAGAAGGATACAACCCGGACAACAAATACAACGTTGAGTGGACCTCCTGGAATCCGGATGACGCTATAAAAATATCCTGGCGCAATTGGGGACAACAAAGCAGAGTAAAACCGCACCCAAATCTAGCAAGTCCAAAATATATTGAAGAAAAACAAAAAGATCTTAGAAGAATCCTACCTATTATCCAAAACTGGTATGACAATCTCCCACCGGATAAAAAATACCTTTTTGCAGGCCTTGTCTTGGATAATGAACTCTCAATCGGACTTAATCACTACTATTATCCTAACGGAAATTCTTATGTTGATCCTGCTTGTGAAGAAAATTCAACTTGCCAGGATGTGGCCAACCAAAGACTTTGCAGATGGAAAGCAAGCTTTGGTGACCCAGTATGCTGTAACGGAGATTTTGAATGTCCACAAAATCAATACTGTGATATAGAAGACAATTCTCCCACCAGACCCTGCTCCACCCGTTATTACTGCGCCTCCCGTAACTCCACAGACTCAACACCTTCTGCAAGTCCCATCCCAACAGCCCCGCCCGGTCAAACAAGAGTAGGCGGATCTTGCGAGTCAAATAATCCAGATAACGATCCTACAACAGGTTTAAATTTTTATTTAGGGACAAGTGGTGGATTGATACAACTAGGATATGCGGCAGTTAAAACTTATGGTATTAAAGATTCAGGAGATATTACCATAAATGACCTTGATGAAGTAATAAAAAAACACGCTCAAATGCTTGCCCAAACAGTTCAGGATACAGAATTTCCACAAAATTCAGTCTTCATCCACGGAGGAGGCAATATACAGCTTAATCCTACTGCCACCTTTTCCTACTCAAACGTTGTAACAAACATTGTAAATCCCAGCTGGAGTTTTTATGATATGGCTCATAACCCCGCAGATGCCACCGGTCTCTCTCAGGCCCTAGACCAAAACACTACGAAAACCTGGGCCGCAGTAGAATGGCTATATACAGGAGGAGGTAAAGAAGGTTGGAAATCAGCGGTCAACAATACCCTTAATTATAGAAATAACAAACTTGTAGCAATCTACAACTGGGAAGGAATCAATAATAACACAGGTGCAATTGATGCAATCAATGAAATTCTTACAGAATCTATCACTACTCCCCCAACACCATCCCCCACCCCGGAAGCGCCCACTCCCACAGCCTCCCCATCTGCCACTCCCACACTAACCCCCACCCCCACCACTATCCCAACTCCTACCCCATCTGTACCCACCCCCATACCAACCAACACTCCATTTCCAACCCCAACCCCACAACCAGGAAACATATTAATTGGTTTATCGCTTAAATTAACAGGGATTTCAAACATAGAAGGAAATAACAACACGCCGGTTAATTTTCAACGGACAGATGCAATGCTTAAAATCTACAACACTAACGGACAAGAGGTAAAAGAAGCAAATGGCATCCTTATATATAACCAAGAAACAGGACTATACGAGGGCAAAATAAGTATAGATTCTCTTGAAATCAACCAATACTTCCTTAAAATAAAACTAGATAATACACTCTTCCAAATCTTAAAAAACGGCCAAAAACAAACAGTAATCTTAACCATCACAGAAGGACAAATAGAATACGCTCTAGGACAAGTCAATCTTATTTCAGGAGACATCAATAATGACAACAAGATTGATCTTCTAGACTACAACATTATTATAAACTGCACAAAAAAACTCTGTTCAGATGAGGAAAAACAACAAGCGGACTTAAATGATGATGGGAAAATAGATATGATTGACTATAACATTCTTCTTAGAAATTTCAGCTCCATTGAAGGAGACTAATAATCAAAATTTCTAATTGCTCTAATTTCTAAGCACTCTAATCCCGATTTAATCGGGACTAAACAAACCCCAATATTCTTAAATCCAAATATCAAAACCCAAATGACAATTGAAGCTCAAATGCTTAAATGTTATAAAATTTAGATTTTAAATTTTGGATTTCATTTGACATTTGAAATTTGGATTTTGGATTTTTAAGGGTTTGGTGCTTATTTAGAAATTAAAATGATTAGGTTAATTAGGATAATTCCCCAACATCTTCTCCTTGACTTTTAAAGCAAAATTACACTATTATAAAAATGGTGAGTTATTAGTTATTGGTTCATAGTTAGTTAGAAATAATTCTTAATTACTATTTACTAATTACTCAATTACTAGTTTCTAGGAACCAACTAACCTAAATCTTTGACTTTATTATGTTGTTTTCGTCTTACAAAAGAACATTCGGCATCCTCTTTATCGCAATCATGATTGTATCCATCCCCATTTCCCTCACTCTCATAAAACAACAACAAGACATCCGCCAACGGGCAGCAGGATGTGAAAAAGATAGCGTGAAACAAGAAGGAGTTGTCCAAAGCAATGGATGTAAAAGAAATGAACATTACCGTGAAGATTGTTCAACGTATTTGGGCGGA
>QZIP01000040.1 GCA_003599595.1 Candidatus Parcubacteria bacterium | reverse complement strand
ACTCAACTGAAGGATTTTATAACTGTTTATAAAATTCCAGATTACTCAGGTAAATATTGTTTCTGCTAGAATAAATATATTATGAGAACTGAAATATTTATTATTACTGGTGCTTCGGGAACAGGAAAATCGGTCTCTGTGTTACTAATAAAAAAAGAGTTATCCTCAAGTTATTTAGTCTATGATTATGATGAAATACTTAGACTTTATGATAATTCTGACACATGGGCGGATGAAGTGACAGAGAAAATGTTACTAATCACATCCGAAAACAAGAAGAAAAATATTATTACTGTTTTCTTTGGTTTAATAAGGCCATATTTAGTTAAAAAATATGCTAATAAATATCAAATTAATAAGATAAAACTTTGTCTGTTAGATATCTCTACAGAAGAAAGAGCTAGAAGACTCAAACAAAGAGGTTCTTCGATGTCTTTAATCGGTGATATCGAGGAGCATGAAGGATTCAGAACGTGGATAGATGAAGCAGGTTATGAATCAGTCAAAATCGATGTTACTGATTTAACACCAGAAGAGGTTATAAAAAACATTAAAGGTTGGATAGTAAAAAATAGTTAGAAAGAAAAATGGGTTCAAACTATTCCCTCAGTGGTATCAAAATTTGAGGCTAAATTTTAGTTGGAAAATGTTTCTTTAAGAAAGGCTTTTAGTTGCTGACGACCGTAACCACTTTTAAGAAACTTCTCTCTGGCTTTGGCATCAGCTTCATTAATAAAATACTCATAGTGAATAAGTTTAACTGGAGTTCTTAGATGAGTTGCTGTTACCTTACCATTAGCATGTTCTGTTAATCTACGTTTTAAATTATTTGTAAAACCAATATATAATCCTTTGTCTTTGTAGGAGTGGAGAATATAAACATAAAATTTCCTGTTCATAAGATGACGTCAGACGTCATCTTTAAAATAATATATAGAGGTGGTCAAGTCAAACTTGACACCTCGTCAAACTCTAGATGAAATTAATGTCAGGGGGGACCCGAGTTTGACTCGGGGGTGGTGTACGGGAGTCGAACCCGCCAAAATCGCCTCCACAGGGCGACGCCTAAACCGCTCGGCACACACCACCATAATAGGTATTTTACCAATTTACCCCTAAATTCTCTACCTATGTATTTATCCCACTAAAAAAGCCCCTTGCGGGGCTTTATTAGAGAACTCACTAATCTTTCGATTCGTAAGTAAGTGTATATTATCATAAAGAAAAACCCATGTCAACCCCCTAAAATTAAATCTGAAAGTAGGCTTTAATTACTAAAAGGAAGAAGTCTCCATAATTGAATGGGGTTAATAATAGCCGGAAGTATATCCGGTTCTAATTTACCAAAATCAAGCTGGTTTAATCCTGAAACAGTCTTTTGGGTAATGGTTTTGGGTTTATAGAAAGGCCTGGAAAGGGTAAAAGAGAATTCATGATCAGGCAATAGATATCTTGCTTCAAAAGGAGTAGACTGCCCGAGTAGGTTTAACTGAGTTGGAACTGTAATTTTGATAACATCGGAATCTATACCAAGGGAATATTCACCATTAAACTTCTTCTTCCAGGTTAACGAACTCTTTACTTGTAAAATAACCGGTGATTTTACCTCTATGGTATATTCAAGAGGAGTTTGATCAAAAGTCTTATCATTAATAAACATTTGCAACTTAAGATTATAATGACCAGCTTGGGAACCCTTTAATTTAAGTTCAAAAACAGCTTCCTGTCCCGGTTCGATTTTGCCCTCAATACGTACCGGTTCAATACCCAACTCCGTCTGTCCTTCAATTGCCCGTAATTCAACTGATAGCTCATCATTCCAAATTGATTGTCCTGTATTTTTAAAAGTTAAAGGAATCACATAGCCTTCACCCAATACCAATGATGAGTAAATTGATCCCTGAGCTAGCTCTGCCTGATTATTTTGACGGGGCTGTCCTTTGTATTTTGATAAAGCAGCTAATTTTTGATAGTGAGGGTAGTATTCAGGAAAAGTAATTCCTAAGATCTTTTGGTTTTGTATTTTTCCGGTTGGTCTTTTAAAGGAGAAGTGGTCAAACGGAGGTTGCTGATAATCAAGAAGAAACGGAGTAACAGCAACTATTTGAGAATCATCCCAAATATCATTAAAAGCATACTGGAAATAATCCCCGATAGCTTCTGCACCTGGTAATGATTTATCAAAATCTATTCCTTCAGCGTGTTTCCAACCTGTTTCGGTAATAAAAATAGGTAATTGTTTATTTACACCCAAGCGACGTAATATATCCAGTTCCCACCGCCATGTTTGTATCGTTCCTCGCCCTATAGCATAAGGAGAGCCGGCAAAACCGGGATTAGGGTAAGAATGGGAAACCCACCCGTCCAGCTTGTTAAAAATTCCGGGTACTTCTTTATTCATCTCCTGCATGAAAATTACCTGATCTAAAAAAAGGGGAGGTTTATTCGGAGCAGATGCATCAAAACCAGCGTTAAGAACAAAAAAATCCTCATTTTTGTTCTTAAGTGCGGTAACCGTTTTGTCTAAAACCTGAGCATAAGAACGGGGATCAACCTGGCCTGCCCACTCCTGTCCCTGGTTAGGTTCGTTATAAATAATAACGTATCTATTTTTAATCGGCCAAACCAGCCGATCCAAAAAATCAGCCCAGGCTGTTTCTTCACCTTCATAAGGACGTTTCCAGTAACTTCCGTCAGGTTCTGTAGCCAGTCTAACCAAAGGAATTAAGTGGCGTCGCCGCAGATCGTTGAAAAAAGTTTGCCATTTATCATGGTTGCGGTCTTTGCTTTCAATCAGTACTGTAATATAACCCCAGTCGCCACCATTAGAATTAACTAAACTGGCAGCTGGAGAACTTTCGTCAATAGTTGGAGAAATTATATGAATACCAAACTTATTGTTAGTCGTGGTTAAAGGATCAACCACGGCATAGACTGGTGAGGATAAAAATAAAAAGGCAAAAGTTAAAACTACAATTAAAAGGTTAAGAGTTTTGACTTTTACCTTGAAATTTTGAGTTTTAAGGTTTGAGTTTTGAATTATTTTACTATATTGCATTTCGGGTTTTGTTCGTCTATATTGAAACAATGTTAAATCTTTTAGAACCAGTTAATGTCTGGGTTTATTTTAAACAAAACCAAGTTCTTCCACACATTTTCTTCTGGCGTAAGCGCCGTTTGAAAGTAGAAAAAGTCAATCTTGTTCATACTAGTAGAAACGGTGCCTGCATATTCTACCATTTTTCCGTTTCTTCTGGCAGTAATTTTTATCGCCTGCGGTTTGATACAACTAAATTAAACTGGTTTTTGGAAGCAGTTGAAGAAGAATGAGAACTATCCTGCACATAGACATGAATTCATACTTTGCCACTATTGAGCAACAGGCAAATCCCCGTTGGCGGGGGAAGCCGATCGGGATAACAGGAGGGGACCGGTCTACCCGGACGGTACTCAGTACAGCATCAGTTGAGGCTAAAAAGCTGGGAGCGAAAACCGGTATGACTTTATGGGAGGCCAAAAAAGTTTGTCCCCAAATTATTATCGTTCCCGGAGATTCTGATAAATATCTGCACTGTACCACCAGGTTTTTAAACATACTAAAAGATTACACTCCTTATTTGGAAGTCTTTTCAATTGATGAAGCATTTATTCAAATAGAGTCTGGTGGCCAGAGTCTAGAGTCTAGAGTTTTAGACTTGATAATGCTTGCGCAACAGATTAAACAACGCATAAAGGATGAAATTGGCGAGTGGGTTACCTGTTCTGTCGGTGTCTCCTATAATAAATTAATGGCAAAATTAGCCAGTGAATTGCAAAAACCGGATGGCTTAGTGCTTATTAGTAATCAAGAAGAAGCTATTAAAGTTTTAGATACTGTTAAATTAGATGATATTTGTGGAATTGGACCAAGAATTAAAAAACGCTTGTTTAATTTAGGTATCATTAATTTTAAAAAGCTCCGCCAGGTATCAAAAGAATGTCTATCTGCCTCATTTAAATCTTATGGAGAAGTGCTGTACAACATGGCCAGAGGGATAGATCATACACCGATAAAACCTTTCTATGAGAGGGAAGAGGTCAAATCCGTCGGGCACCGGCATACTATTGATCACGATACAGCTGATTCCCGGGAAATTAAACAAATTTTATTAAAGTTGTGCGAAATGGTTGCTTTTCGTTTGAGGCAAAAAGAATTGGAGGCAAAAACTATCCATTTGTGGTACCGCTGTAGTGACCACCTGGAAGGTGTTTTCTTAAGCAATGGGACGCAGAAAACTTTGTTTGAGCACAGCAGCGAGGGACTGGAAATTTTTAATCTGGCCTGGGAGATATTTTATCAGCTATGGAATGGAGAGAAAATCAGGATGATTGGTGTTTCGGTTTCTAATTTAAGACTAAATAAACCAGTCAATATTTCATGGTTGCCGGAAGAACAGAAGAAAAAAGTTATTGTTAAAGCTTTGGATCAAATAAACAACAAATATGGTAACTTCACTTTAACAAGAGGTAGTCTGTTGTCTTCCTATCCGATCAACCGCAAACCTAACTCGTTTCTTACCGACAGACGTTTCAAAATTTAACGATAGTTGATATAATATCTAACAATTGCGGGTGTAATTTCCGCCATAGGCGGATCCGCCTTCGGAGGACAGCGGTAGAACGGTCGCCTGAGGCGACATGTCAGAAGACTAGATGAGCATAATAATGGGAAATCAAAATACACAAGGTTTACAAAACCTTTTGAATTGGTTTATAAAGAAGAGTTTAGGACTAGAAGTGAAGCTTGTAAAAGAGAATTGTTTTTAAAGTCAGGAAAAGGTCGAGATTTATTAAAAGAAATTATAAATAAGCGGGATTAGTTCAGCGGTAGAACGTCTGCTTTCCAAGCAGAATGTCAGGGGTTCGATCCCCCTATCCCGCTCATTAAACAAAAACCAACCTTTATGGTTGGTCTTTTTGTTTAATCGGATGGTTGGGGAGAACTATGCGCTCCACGCAGTGGTAAGCAGGTTCGACGTTTTTGACGAAGTCAAAAAGGAAAGATCTCCGATCCGGCGTAGCTGGAGAGGAGTAGACTTATCCCCCTATCCCGCTCCATAGGAATTTTATCGAACTAACAATTTTTAGCTTCAGAAAGTTGATAAAATTTCCTAAAATCTAGTCGCATAACCCACTCTGACGGGAATCAAACTAGCGTCAAGCTCATTATTTCTTATCTTGTCCATCCTCTTCAAAACCTCCCATCCATTTTGACCCGCCAGAATGGCGAGGCTCGCCGGAGGCGGCCCATAAAAGTGCTGCATAACTGCATAAGCTAGTAGATGAAAACTTCTTGTATTTCTTTTAGTTCTTCTTCTGAAGCCCGTGGATAATATTTCTTAATTACTTCTAAGGGTAATATAGTCTGGAGTTCACCCCCTTTCTACCATGAAAGGTTATGAGCTTAAGTATCGGAACGCAATATTTGACTAGAGTTGGTTAATAGGGATATAATTTCATGCAAGTAACTAGTTTTCTAAACTATTACCAAAATAGGAGAGTGTCCGGTTGGGATAACCCAACTATCCAGCGTCCTAAATGAAAACAAAACAAAAATGGCACAGCGATTACAAAGTAATTGCAGAAAGTTTTATAGACTTCCTTGATTCAACGAATGAAAAGGAAGTACTTGCTTCCGCAATTTCCCCTCTAATAAAGAACTCACAGGTTATAGTCGATGTTGGTGCTGGAACTGGTGAGCTAATTAGCAGATTAACAACTACTAAAAGAAAAATTATTGCTATTGAACCTTGCAAAGACTACATTCCTCATCTAACTAAGAAATTAAATGGTAATCAACATCTGGTTATCCCCCATAAAATTGAAAATGTTAATCTCCCACATTCTTCCGTAGACGCTATTCTTTTTTCTCACTCATTAGCTTATTTAGATGGTTTTAAGAGTAGTATTTATAAAACTTTTAATTGGTTAAAACCCGGTGGGATTGGGGTATTTATTGTTCTTTCACAGACGGGTAATCAGATGCACATTATGAACAAATTCTGGCATTTTTTCCATCCAAATAGACCTGTGCTTAATCCGTCTGCAGAGCACATTGAATTTTTATTGTCTGAATTAGGTCAAGATGTATATAGAAAAAGGGTGTCGTCAATAATGAACGCAAAAACCAAAGAGCAAGCATTAAAATTAATATCATTCATTTTAGAGATAAACCCTGAGAGGTTAGACGGACAAACCAAAAATGTTTTAAATTTGGCGAGAGTAAGCACAGATGGGGAATACGAAATCAATGCATTTCATGAAGTCATATTCTTCAGAAAAAAAGAGAAGATATAGTAAAATGAGAACATCCTATCCTAAGATATCAATTGTTATACCCGTTGCTAATGATCATCTTATTGTAAGGTGTATTAAGAGTGTTGATATGGGTGATGCTGAAATAGTCGTAGTTTTAAATGGCGCATCGCTAGAGTTTGATCAGTATATCCAAAATCTACAAGAACGCGATAAAAGGATTGTGATATATCGATTACCTTATAGGGGTATAGGTGCGGCTAGAGAATTAGGTTGCCAAAAGGCTAAGGGAGAGTATCTTATTATGATGGACTCTGATTGTGAATTCGAGCAGGACTGTATAAAAAAGCTAGTGACAGGATTAAAAAATGTGGATTTTTCAAAAGGCGATGTTATCTATAGGGCTAATAGCTTTGAGACTAAACTTGTTGCAAAAGCAAGAGGAACTCACTCTTCAAGCGTCCAAAATGTTTATACACCGCTTCTTGCTTTCAAAAAATCAGTAATTGATAAAATAGGAGGATATTATTTCTCTACAAAAATTCCCTGGACAGAAGATCATGAGTTGGCTCAAAGAGTGGTCCGAAGAAATTTAAGAGTTGCTGTTATTGCCTCCGCTATTGGGTATCATAAACCTACGACCATAAAAAACGATTTGTCCAGTGCTTTCAACTATGGTATAGGATACAACATTGGAATTAGAAGTAACCTTACTAGGCCCAGTTTTTTATACGGCGGAGCACACTCTTTAATTGCAAGCTTGTTTTATGATCTTTATCGAACAACAAGAATCCCACATTATATTAAATCTATATCTCAAGAATTTGGCATTTTAACTGCTTTATATATGACCTTATGGATGTGCGTGTTTTCATTTGGTTACTATCTAGGATATTTAGAAGGTGGAGGTAAACAATGATTGGCCGTAAGGTTCTTGTTTTTGCACCCCACCCTGATGATGAAACTATTGGTTGCGGTGGAACCATAGCAAAAATTATTAAAGATGGGGGCAATGTGGTTATTGTGTGGATGACTTCTGGTGAACTTGGGACTAAGGATCATCACAGAAACGGCGAATTAGCCAAAGTTCGGGAGAGAGAAGCAAAAAAAGCAGCAACTACTCTTGGGATTAAAAGTTATTATTTTTTGCGACAGCCAGATTCATTTCTTTTGGCAACACCACAACTGATTAAACAAGTAGCAGAAATAATAACTACCCACAAACCGGAAACGATACTTTGTTCTTATTGGGATAAAATTAATAACGATCATATAGTGACATACGATATTGTTACAAGGGCGACTTTACTGGCCGGTGGTATCTCAAAGTCTTTGCTTTGTTATGAAGTTTGGACTCCCATTGAAGATTGTAACTACTATGAGGATACATCAGATTTTCTAGATACAAAATTGACAGCTCTCTCTGCCTATAAATCACAAGTCAAAATAATACCATATGATCAGGCAATTGAAGGATTAAATAGGTATAGAGGTTTAATGGGAATTGGCAAAAAATATGCGGAAGCTTTCAAGATTATTTATTCAAAATGATAATAAGGTGATATCAATGAAATTTTTTGTGTCGGCATCTTTCCTACTAACGACGTTTATAACAGGTTATTTCTTGCCTTTATTGCCTGTTGCCATAGGAGTTGCTTTAATTTGTCTTATTCTTCTCCTCTTTCTACCAAAACATAGGAACTTAAAAAAGAATTTTTATGCTGCAGGAGCGTTTGAATTATTTACGATTATTATTCCATCTTTCAACGAAGGTGAGACATTAGGTAAAACATTAGAATCGCTTCTAAATTCTGATTATCCCAAAAATTCATTTGAGATAATTGTTGTGTATAAACCATCAGAACAAGATATTAAAACCCCAAAACTTGCTAAAGAGCTGACTAGAAATTATCGTAATATAATCTTCTATAAGCACTATGGCTCTAAGGCACAGGCTTTAAACTATGCTATTGGTAAAACAAAGTATGATTGGATAGGTCTTCTTGATGCCGACAATATTATTAAGAAAGACTTTCTTAGTATTGCTTCAAGTTATGCTAAATTCTGCAATAAACAAAAAATAGAATGTTTTATAGGTTCATACAGAGTTGGAAATAAAGATTTCAATGCTTTGACAACCCTTCAAGCAATTGACATGTTTCAGATAAGAGAAGCCGTTACGAAATTAGGAGAATGGCTTGGGGAAGCAAACTTCCATGGTTATAATGGGTTTTTTAAGAAAGCTCTTCTTCAGAAATTTAAGTTTCAGCCTCACCATCCAACAGAGGATGTAAATTTATCATCCAGATTAATGACAGCTGGAATTATCCGTTTGCACGCACCCATGCTCCTAACAAATTATAATGCTGTTGCTAGTTTAAAGGAACTTTGGCATCAAAGGAAAAGATGGGCTCGAGGAAACTGTCGAATACTTTTTGAGGAAGATGGTTTAGGAAGAATAGTTAAGGATTTTTTACCTAAAACAAAATTGTTTGTAATTATCTATCATCTTTATTCAAATCTTAGCGTTTTATTACTTCTTACGCTTGTATCTCTTATTGGAGCCTCACTTACGCAGCAAACGGTAATTAACACTATACTTATAATCATATTCATGCTTTACATAACTACAATTGCGTCTATCTACCAAAATATACGAGAGAGAACTATATCGCTCCAAGATATTTATAGCATTCTATATCCATTTTTCTTTATCTTGTGCCTCGGTTTTATATATCTGATAGGATTTAGTGAAGAAATTCTGCATCAGAGATTTGTTTGGGTTAAAGTTCCAGAGCGGGGTAATTATGAAAGAACGAACTGAATACTTATATCCAGTAGAGCTTGTTGAACAAAGGAGGGATGATTTAAGAACTAAAGTTGAGGGTGACTTGGGTGCCGATGTAATCTGGGCTCAACTTGTCTTAACTGAAAAATGTAGTCGTAGGTGCATAATGTGCGATTATTGGCAATCCCATCCGCAAAACGAATTATCTACGGATGAGGTCAAAACTACTCTATCGCAACTACGCGACCTTGGTACCCAACATGTAATCTTTCTTGGAGGAGAAGCTCTTTTAAGAAGGGATTTATTGGAAATTATTCAATATACTTCATCGCTTGGAATCGCTCCGGAATTAGTAACTAGTGGTTTTGATACCCCAAACAAAGTTAGAAGTTTTGTTGAAGCTGGATTGCGATCATATATTTTCTCGATCGATGGACCAACACCTCAATCACACAATACTATTAGGGGATTTCCTAGGCTATGGGAGAACTTAGTTCAAAGCATTAATAATTTAAGAGAAATTTCTACCGATGATCCAGATATTAAAATAAAAACTCAAACAGTTGCTATGAAACAAAACCTTTTTGAGCTCGACCAAGTTATTGAGCTTGTAGGATCACTTAGGGTTCATGGTGTATCTATTATGCCCGTTAAAGGAGTCCCAAATCTGGTTCCTACTATAGAGGAAGTTAAAAAATATAATAATGAGGTTGCACCAAAAGTAGCTGAGGTATGTAAGAAATATAATTTCCAAGTAACCAGACTATCTATTTATCCATTTGGAGAAACAAGCAACGAAATTCAAAGAGCTCAAAAGGGATTGTACAACCTCGGCAGTAATAAGATTCCATGCATTGTACCATGGACGCACACACTCATAAATCCAGATGGCGCGGTTTATACATGTTGCTCAATGTATTCTCATAAATTAGGTAATATAAAGGAAAAGTCTATTTCAGAGATATGGCAAGATGAACCTTACCGAAAACTACGTCAACAAATGCGGAAATTGCAATTGCCAGAATGTGTTAGCTGCATAGAAAGAAATGATTATGAAGCTGTATCTCAAGAGGCCTTTTCTAAACAACAATGAATATCTTAATTTCTTCATCTTCTTTTTTATTTACCGATACAGAGGGGGTTGGTGAGGGAATATTTGTATACGAAATCGTTAAAAGGCTGCATGAGCGTGGACATAAACTTGTCATACTCGCACCAAAGTCTAAACTACTGGATGATAATATTAAAAATTTAACAATATCTCTCAATATAGATTTGTTTCCGGCAATTTCGGAGTTGAGAGAACAAACGGGATGGCATTATTTTGCCTATAAAAGTCTTGAAATAGCAAAAAGGATTATTAAAAATAAAAACATAGATATTATTCATCATTTAGCCCCCTCTTTTACTGGAATGTACTCTCTAATTCCTTTATTAAAAAAACCGTTTATATATGGACCAATTCCTTTAGAGCATAGAAATATTGATTTCAAAAAAGAGTTTATTAAAACTTATGAACCTCCGACAGATACAGAAAAAGAAATAATTGACTCACTAAATGTTTTAAGTATGGATCAATATCAGAAGACTTTAAATACGGCTGATAAAATTATAGTACAAATGCCTGCTGTTATAAATTATCTTCCAAAATCGGTAAGGAAAAAATGTACACCAATTCCTCTTGGAGTTGACACGGAGTTATTTTGTCCTCCACCCGAAAATTTTCATTCTCAAGATTTAATTCTCTCAATCGGCCATATGACTGCCATAAAAGGTTTTGATTATCTGATTAGAGCGATGATCTTTATTATCAAAAAAAGACCACAAGCACAATTAATATTAATTGGCGATGGGCCAGATAAAGTTTACTTTGAGAGGTTAGTAAATAAACTTAATCTCTCCAATAACATTAAATTTTTAGGATCTGTTTCCCATAATAAAATAAATACATACCTACAAAAATGTAATGTATATTGTCAATCGTCATTATCCGAAACATTTGGTCTAGCACGTCTGGAAGCAATGAGTTGTGGGAAACCAGTTGTCTATACGAGCGCTGGAGCTGGTGAAAATGGTTTTGCTTCAAATGGGAAGTTCGGTGGCATGGTACAACCAAGAGACCCAGAGACATTAGCTTCCGAAATCTTGAGATTTTTAGAATCTCCTTCTTTAGCTAAAAAGGCAGGTGACATTAATCGTAAGTTGGTTTTACAGCTTTACGATTGGGATCAAATAGTAACTAAATATGAAGAAATTTATAGACATCTTTTGCATTACAAGGCTAACTAAAGTATAATACAAAACGACTATGGGTCAAAAGAGAAGGGAAATCAAAAATATGGAACGACAAGAATCTTATCATCCAGATACCAATGAAGGAATCAATAACAATCAACTGCTTCGAGTAGTCAAAGACCGAATTGTAAAATTGGGAATTCGTCCTAATGAAAATTTAGGTCAGCACTTTTTAGTAGATCAGGCTTCTATTGATCTACTTGCCCAATCTGTACACCCTGGTAATACGGTAATTGAAGTTGGAACTGGGGTAGGACAACTTACAGAAGCGTTGGCGGAAAAAGCCGGTAAGGTAATTTCCATCGAAATAGATCAACGCTATGAACCTATCCTAACTGATATTACTAATAGGTATCCTAATATCCAAGTTATATTTGGGGATGCTGTAGCACTTAAATTACAGGATTTAATTCCGAAACAAAAAGATGGTGAAGGGGTGCAAATAGTTGCTAATCTGCCATTTCATATCACTGAACCATTTTTACATAAGATCGTTGGTCTACCAATTGAAAACGTCACTTTAGTAGTTGGTCAGCGATTAGCACTTGCTATCAAAGCCCTTAGTGAGGATAGTCCAGATTTTGGACAACTTACTTTACTAGCACAAACCTTTTTTGATATAAATGTTCTCTCAACAGTAGAAAAACAAAAATCCTTCCCTGTTCCAAGAACCGATTCTGTAATAATTAGACTTACACCAAAAGAAGAACATGAGTTTAGATCAAACAAAAGGGATTTTCTTTTCAGACGATTGTTTTTGACTGCCAAAAGAAATCCTTTGGTCAAAAATTGCCTAAAGGAGGGATTAATTGAATTTGAACGAGTAAAACAGATGGGTACACTATCTAAAAAAGAACACAATCATCGATTAAGAAGTTCTGCACGCGTTGCATTAAAAAGATTAGTAGATGAATATAATCATTCAAGAGGTACAGCACCAACACCTCAAAAACCAACAGAAGAAGATCTTAAGCAGCTGAGCCAAAATCAAGCAAGATCAATTATTGACAAGATGAACATCCCTGAATCTATCTTGAGTAAACCCTTTGAACAGCTTAATAACAATGAACTGGAAATTCTTTCCAAAGCACTAAGGTAGAAATATTGCTATAATTTGGATAGATTTTATTGCAAAGGGTGACATATGCATACTTATACAGTTTTTAGTTCTAAAGCATAGACTAAATC
>QZIP01000014.1 GCA_003599595.1 Candidatus Parcubacteria bacterium | reverse complement strand
GTACCAGTTAAAAGTAGCAGTATGGCCGTTTTTGACTTCATAAACATGGACATTGTATTCTCCCTCTCGTTCATTATCTACCTCAACTCTGCCATTGGGGACTCTTTTTAAGTAATCCTGCACTTCAGGAAGTTTTTTGACATTTTCTACAGCCAGGTCTCTACTGATTTTAGTTGATTCCACTTCTGCCAGCTGATTAAGCAGTATGGAATCTTCCCTTTTCAAATCCAGGATAGCCACTAGAATTATTACTGCAATAGTAATCAGTATAGGAATAAAAGAAAATCCTCTTTGTTTAGGAGAGTCCATCACTTCAGGAGCTTAAAGCTATCTAGAGTCTTTTGCAGATCAGCGCTGTATTTAGACCATTTGTCCGCGTCTGCCAGCACTGTCATGACATAAATATTATTTTCATCATTAGTGGTCAAATATCTGCCAGTCAAAGAATTGCCTGAAATATTGCCGTCAAACCCTAAAAGGCGGGCTTCCATAGATCCGATCTTAGCTGTTTCATCAATTGTGAATCCGGAGATATTAAATTCTTTTTTAATAGCTACTTTTTGCAAATCTACAATTGAGGTAAATTGCAATCCCTTGGCACTTCCTAGAGGTTGTTTTGCAGCAGTAATAGCAACTGCAGCGTTATTAGTTGTTCCTTCCTCAATTAAAGCAATAGTGACATTTTTAGAGTTCTCATTTACAGTCCAATCTTCCGGGTAGTCAAAAGAAATATTCATATCCTCACTGGTAAAAGTTTTAAAATTGTAGATACTGACGGGGGAAGGGATGGGAGTTGGTTCAGTGGCTTTTTCAGTAATTACTTCTGATGTTGCAGCTTGATTGTCTCCGGTTGGGGTCATTTTAGCAGAGAACTGGAAGTTGCCTCCGGCCACCAAAAGAACAACAACTACCAAAACTACAACACCGCCGACAATCACCGGCAGACTGGCTACAAAGCCTCTTTGTTTACACTGAGTACTTCGACTTCGCTCAGTATCGAAGTGGGCAGACTTATTCACTAATTCCATTAAATAATTTATCTTAAGTATTTGTCAAGGACGTAAAAATCATCTCTTAGTTTTTTTGGCATTGCTGACATAGTTTTGGGACCAGGGGTATTTAGCCATCAGGTTTTTGTCTTTATTGATAAACATCAAACCTGCAACATTGCCTATTAATACAGAAAAGATAGTTACTAAACTAGCAAAACTAAAAGCTTGAATTTCGGTCATGTTGCTAACTCGGATCATTCCAGTAAAAAGCAGAATTGTATTGGTAAAATTTAAAATAACAGCCAGCACATCTGCAGATCTTTTGGCAAAAGCAAGCAGTATTACCTGGATTAAGGAAACAATAAAAAATATCCCGAGAAATGAGGAAGGATAATTTAAGGCCAGTTCAAAGCCGGTCCGGGTGCCTTTTAAAAAAGCTTCCCAGTTAAAAAAACCTGAGAAAATTTGTAAAAATAAAAGCGATAAAAAAATTATTCTTAATTTACTCTTAACTTTTTTGTTCTGTGAAGAGGCAAGGGTGATAATTAAAGGGGAGAGGATTAAAATTCCGGCTAAAATTATCAGGTATGCCATGGGTTACAGAAATTTAAACGAGTCGATTATTTGTTTCATGAAAGGGTACCACTTATCCCAGGTTGATCCTAATGAAACAATAGATATTTTTATTTGATAGTCGCCTTCGTAAAATATGTAGCTTTGGCCTTTACTGATAACCCCTGTCTTGTAATCTTTTGTTTCACCCTCAGTAAAATATCCTTTTTTGCCATAAAAAGTCCCATTTTTAAGGTTATCTGAATTACTTAGAAGATTTTTCTCGCTGTATGTTTTATTTTCTGCTATATAGATCATCTCAACGGAAATCAGCGGGCGGATAGTCATAACTTTTCCATTCGTGCCCGTTTCGTTCTCTTCCTCTCCTTCATATTCAACCATATAACTTTTGTTATCAGGGAAAGAAGGTACCCCTTTCCTCCAGTTCATAGGTTCTTGCATGGAAAAAGCTACCGGTGGTTTCTTTCCATGAGGATTATCATGCACTGTTTCCTCATAAGAGCCAAAAACTACATTAGAACCGGATGTTTTGACGGTATCTGCTATTGACCCGGTTTGTTGCTGGGTAGCTGAAGTTTCTTGTTTAAATTTAAAACTACTCATTGATCCTAAGATAGCGTCTTTTCTTTTATCCCAGGCTGAGTCAAAAGTTCCTCCTTTGACATGAAATTCAAAACCGTCTTTAACTAATAGGTAAGATACAGAATGCATTGTAATTCCTTCTTTTATGTTCCTTATTTCCAAAAAATGCGCTTCATGCCCGTTAAATAAAAGCCTTTTATCCGATAAGTATTCCACATCTCCTGAAAGTGATTTTGTGGCTTTTACGAAATCATCCATGGTTGTTACATTTTGATTGGAGATATAGATTTCTATTCTTGGACTAACATTGGCCGTCTTGTTGCCAACTTTTTCTTTGTCTTTATCCGGTGCAGTAAGGGTTATTTTGTTTTCCTTTTCCTGTTTTATCCAACCGGCCGGCGGTTTAATGTAAAACACTGGTGCATCATATATTCCTTCTTCCATCCTTTTTTCGTCAGGTTTATCAGTAAAGGAATTTTGATCTTGTTGGGGTTTAGCGGCGGGTTCCCCGATAGGTGAACTAGAGGGAGTCTGTTTTTGATTGGAGGTTTTAGAGAAATCAAGGGAAACTTCTCCCTTATCAACTTTAATGATTTCATTTTTGACGGCATACGTGCCTCCTGTCAAAGCAACAATACCAATTACTATTAAAGCAAATATAGGAATAACTCCTTTTTGGTTCATCATTTCTTGACAATTATTTCTTTTTGCCTGTTATTGCATCGGCGATTAACCCACCAACTGTTTCCCCCCAAAGCTTTTTAGATCCGAAAAAATAAACTGCAATAATTACAATCCAGATAATAAATCCTGTCATATCTAACTTAATACCTATTGAGGCGGAATTACTGGTAGCTGCAACGCCTTGACCGGTGCCCATCACTTTGGTGATTAAAATCGCGGTTCCCACAATGCCAATAATAAAGTTTAGTACCCAAACTATTAAAGTTTTCAAACAAAATCACCTCCTTTGATTAATTTATAGAAAAACTTTTGATAATTTCTGAGGTGGCGGGGTTATTAACTGTTTGTGTTATTTTGGTATAGGCTCTATGTATTCTCATGCCTCTGCCGTTTTTTGCCACCGTAAATCTTTCCTCAAATAAAACTTTCTTATTTTCTGGGGCTTCTTTTCCCTCATCGAGATATTCTCCTTCTGCCATATATCCACCGGTATCGCTTTCGGATTGTTTTGCAAAAGCAGTTACTTTTAGATCAGTATTTTTATTAAGTTTTTCTTCCATATATTTAACAACACCTTCTATAGCTCCTTCTTCATCCAGGCTTGGTCCTCCGATTGCTTCGATGATTACGAAAGCAGATTTATCTCCCGCAACAACATTAATTATCCGGGAATTCCCAGATTCTGAATTTTCTACAGTCCATCCTTCCGGGCGTTTGATTGAATAACTGCGCTCTTCGTCTTTGTAGGTTTCCCATTGGATAGATGAAGAAAGATCGGGTACAGTAGTTTCTAGTTCTTGGGTTTGGGAAGGTTTTGAAGAATTATCAGAGTTTCGGGTGATTAAATAAATTCCGCCGATAACAAGTACAGCAATAATGATGATGGCGAGCGGCTGAATAACGCCTTTTTGATTAGAGAAGATGGGCATTAAATCTACATTAGGATAAAGAGACTTGACTTGTCAATCAAGCAGCTGTAAATTAAATTAATGCCCTTTTTCCGAAAACCTCATCTTTCTGAATCAGGTTTTGCCCCCATCGTTTTAATTATTATCCTAACTATCGTGATTACAGGAGTAGCCGGAGTTGTTTATAACTCTAAGAAAGAAATTAAAGTCAGAAGTGATAAAACTACAGAAACTTCTGTGTTAAAAGGTTCGCCCGCACCCTCACCTGAAGATAAAGCTGTTAGCTTGGCTAACAGCGGTAAACTGGCTGATAAACCTTTTGAATTTAAAGCTGATCAAAGCAGTAATGCTTCACCTGAGTTTTCAATTACATCGCCTGCAGGTTGGGAGCAGCTGCCCCCCAGCAGAAATATAATGGTTGAATTTCTGTCGCCTGCGAAAGATGTTATTGAAGAGGGTATGGCTTTTATCGATATCCAACCCAACATCACCGTTTTTGTCGCCAAAGGGGAGTTTAAAAATCTTGAGGAGGCAAACAACGCCTTCAGTAGTAAGAACAGTGCGGCAAGCAGCAAACAAAAAGCTGTCATCAATGGACAAGAGGCGTTGGTAACTCAGGCTACTCAGGATGTGGCTGATTTACTAAGAGATACTTTAGAGGCACAAATTAAGGAGGAGATTGCCAAATCAGGTACCAAGGTTTCAGAAACAGAGGTGAGGGAAGATGTGAATAAGGTTTTAGAGCAGGCCAAGGTTAAAGTAATAAACTACTCATTCTATAAAGATGGTTATTATATTAATGTTGCCGGTAAAGCGCTTGAAAGTTTTTGGAATAAACGTGAGCCCCAACTGAAAAGATCAATGGACACCTTCAAGTTTGAATAATCCCTTTTTAGATTTTCCTGATATAATTCCCTGATGAGTTTGAAAGTTGGAATGCCAATTACACCAACCCATATTTAGATCCGCTGTTTGGCGGAGATAAATTCAAGGTTCCCTTATATTTAGACTTTAACTTCAATTTTACTGCCCCTAATCCCAGGTATGAGAGAATAATTTTTGATAGAGATGAGTTCGGGAGGATAACTCATCCACAACCTCCGGACGGTATCTTTTAGTTTTACTATATTGCATTTTGGGAACGAAATTTTTATTATCAAAGGCAAGCTGCCAATTGCAGCTTTTTTTGTAAATTAACATGAGTGAAAGACTAGCAACATTAATTTCTGGGGGTGGAACTACAATGCAGGAGATTATTAAAGCCTGCCAATCCGGAGAAATACCCATGAATGTTGCTTGCGTTGTCTCCAGTACCCCTACAGCTGGAGGTATAGAAAAGGCTAGAAAATTAGGTATTCCTGAATACGATATCATTGTTGTAAATCCTGATGATTTTCGTGGTGGAGATGGGCAGGTTGATCAAGAAAGCTTTGGTATACAAATACTTAAGAACTTAAGAGAACGGGGAACTACGGTAGTAACTCAAAATGGTTGGTTGCCACTAACCCCCAAAGTAGTTATAGATGAATACCCAGAAACAATGTTTAATCAACACCCTGGTCCTGTTCCTGAATTTGGAGGTAAAGGTATGTATGGAAGAAGAGTTCATGCTGCCAGACTACTATTTACAAGACTTACAGGAAGAGACAGTTGGACTGAAGCTATTGCTCAAAGAGTGCATAATGAATATGACCAGGGTTCAGTTGTGAAAGCCACAAGGGTTGATATTTTGCCGGATGATACTGTAGATGACTTGCAACAAAGAGTACTGCCTTTAGAACACAGAGTTCAAATAGATTTATTAAAGGATGTGGCTTCAGGGAATATTAGAGAACTTGCGGGTAGAGAAAAATTGGTTAGGCCGGGAGAGGAGCAAATATTATTCTTGGTTAAAAGAATTGCAAGGGTAATGTATCCTCATGGATAAGCAGAGGTTTCCTCCTAGTGGAGGTAAATAATTATGGCAATTCAGGAAATTAGAGTTGAATATAAGCAAGGTATTGGAGTTCCAGGATTAGAAAAGGTTAGAACAACAACGGTTTACAGGCCTGAGGGAGTAACAGAAGAAGGAGCACAGAAATTAGCAGATACCCGTATTCTAGGAACGAACGCAACATCTAGGGCAAATTAAGGTTAGCAGCCTTAGGAAGCAAATTTTACCGTTATCTACCTAGCTTAGGGATGTTGCAATCGTTTTTAGAAATCGTGCCTTTTTTAAGGGTTCGTGTTTTATGCTAAACTTGTTAACAGAAGATCAAATTTATTGAAAAGATGATGAAAAAATACTTTGGGGGCTTTCTTTGGAAATTTTATACAGCTAGTTTTTTATCGAGCATAGTTTTCAGCATCGCTGTGTTAGTCCCTTTTTATACAGAATGGGGAGGTTTGACATTAGCGCAGGTTCAAATTACCCAAGCCTGGTTTATGTTTTGGGCTTTTATAATGGAGGTTCCAACCGGAGTTATAGCCGACCGTTTTAGGAGAAAGTATTCGGTGGCTTTCGGAGCATTGTTAATAGCTATTGCTTCGTTAATTTATGGAAGTTTTCCTGATTTTGGGGCCTTTCTTTTTTGTGAGTTTTTAATGGCTATAGCTTGCGCACTGGTCTCCGGAGCAAATGAGGCCTTGCTTTATGACACTTTAAAGGAGCAGGACAGAGAAGAAGAGAGTAAAAAGGTTTTTGGTAGGATTAGTGCTGTTGGTGTAGCCGGAGCAATAATTGGTACAGTAGCAGGAAGTATTATTGCTGCGAAGTTTGGTCTTAATGTTCCGATGCTTGCAACTGCCATTCCCTTTACATTGGCCGCCATTATTATATGGACCATTAAAGAACCTGCCATAAAAGCAAAAACCTCTGAGGTGAAAAATTATTTTGAGATTGCCAAAAAAGGAATCTCTTTCTTTTACAACCATCGGTCTTTAAAAATACTAGCCATTGATAGTTTGGTAGTTATTGTGGCTGCCTATTTTTTAGTTTGGCTCTATCAGCCCATGCTGCAGAATTTGGGAGTGCCGATATTTTATTTCGGTTTTATCCGGGCAGCCATGTCTTTAAACCAAATGTTAATTTCCAGCAACTTTGAATTCTTGGAAAAATTATTTGGTTCTGCTGAGGCATATTTAAAAATGAGTGCTCTAATAGTTGGAATTTTATTCTTATTGGTAGCAGTGTTTCCTAATGTAGTTACAGTTTTGTTGTTTGTGGTAATTGGTGGAGCGTTAAGTGTTTCCAGGTCAACTTTAATTAGCACCTATATGAATAAACACATTCCTTCTGAGCAAAGAGCAACCATTTTATCTTCAATAGGAATGCTTAGCAGAGTTACTTTGGCAATTACTGGGCCGTTAATTGGTTTTATGGCGGATCATTCTTTAAGAGGTACTATTTTTTTTGTTGGCCTATTGCCTTTGGCAATATTTCTCTTCTCACCATTAAAACAAGAAGTTCTTGAAGAAAAAATAGTAACAGCTTAAATCAAAACCTACTCTCCTTTTTAGGGGGTTACACCCTTAACTGTTACGAACTTTTTGTGTACAAAACAGCCTCAATCTAATCGGATTACCACATTTCACTTGAAGCGTGCCAAGCTAGTCCACCCTTCGGGTGATTTAGGTTCACACTCAGGATTTACTAATATCAGCATGTATCCTAAGTTATGGGAAGTTAGCAGTGTATCCTATCCTGAGTTGATAGAAAGATTGATAACTTTAGCGATGAAAAGGTTTGAGGAGGAAAAACAGCTGAAGACTACTATGGATTTATAACCAAAGGTTGAAAGCTAAGCTTATGAAACTCTTAAAAAGATTTTTAATAACGCTGATTATTCTATATAAAAATTTCCTATATTTTATTACTAAGCCACAACAAAGGAGATTGGTTTATAAAAATGTTCCTCATTATTCACAGTGGGAATCCAAAGAACTGATCGGGTCTATTATCCAAGGTAAAATAAGTGCTGAGGATGATCCTAAATGGAAAAATTCAGGAGCAAAAACTAAGTTAGATTATTTAAACTGGAGCTGGAATGCTTGCGGTATAGCCTGTTTACAGATGATTCTTGCCTATAAATTTCAAAAGAAAACCCCATTAGTAAAGCTATGTGAACAATCGTTAGTTTATGGATGTTTTAAACTAAACTCAAAGGCTTTCAATTCTGGAGATTATGAAAGATCGTTAGGTGGGCTATTTTATAAACCTTTCTTAAAATTTATAAAAGAGGAGTTTGGCCTTAATGGAGCAATTATGTCACCAATGGTGTTAGGTGACATTCTCAATAGCCTGAATCGTAAATATTTGGTGATGGCCTCAGTTGGTGGTCCTCTTTATGGCGGAAACGGAGGACATTTAGTATTGATAACAGGCTATGACTTGACTGGCAAAGTATTAAATATAAACGATCCTTCTGTGTTCTTTAAGGACTCAAAGCGCAATAATGAAGTCAAATTTGAGAATTTCCTAAAACAATTTAGTTATCGAGGATTGTCAATTTCTATCCCCTGAGCGGAGTTTATGTCCTGCTTACTAATTTAATCCATTCCTGATAAAATCATATCAATTATGAAGGTTTATGCTTTTATAGATAGTCAAAATTTAAATCTAGGAACAGGTAAAGATATTACCAAAAAAGGGAAAGTAGTTTATAAAGGGTGGAAATTAGATTTTAAAAAGTTTAGAAAATATTTAGCTGATAAGTTCCGTGTTGAGAAAGCTTTTTTATGTATAGGTTACGTTAAACAGAATGATGCTATGTATAGAATTCTAAAATCGTATGGTTATGAATTAATTTTTAAACCTACCGTAAAAGATAATCAAGGAAGCCAAAAGGGAAACATAGATGCAGAATTAGTATTACATGCTGCAGCTATAGAATATCCAAACTACAAGAAGGCGATTGTAGTTTCAGGAGATGGTGATTTTTTCTGCCTTTACGAGTATTTAGAGAAGAACAAAAAGTTATTTAAAATCATAATCCCAAACAGAAAATCGGAATCTACTTTACTTAGGAAATTTCAAAGTTACAAGGTATTCTTAATTAGAGAAAAAGAGAAGTTAGAAAGGAAGGTAAAATAAATGGGAGGCGTAGCAAATAGACACGTAGTCTATTGGTCGTTTCTCCCTAGTGATATAAATATGCTAACACAAAACAACCAAAATTTCAATGGGAGGAAAGCTGGGATATGAGCCTACGAGTAGGGAACTTCAGGTTTCACCTCCAACTAATAACAGGATAGATTTTCCGTTTACATTTCCCTTTAAACTTCCTGATCCAAGAAAAACGAGAATTATTTTTCAAAGAGATGATTTGGGGAGGATTATTCATTCCAAAGACTTTAAGTGATTTTGTAATCTCTCTTTGTGCAGATACTATGAAGCCTCTTTTCTGCAAAAAATAGTTTGTAAATAAGCCAAAGATGGTTTAGAGTTTAATTATATGGCAGAAGGTAAACCAGAAGTTCCTATACAAAAAACTCCTGAACAAATTCAAAATCAAGTCAAATGGGCACAGGCAGTAGGCCACAAAGATTGTAAACCTTTTAGTGTAGAGAACTTCGCAAAAGCGGACCATCAAACCATTAAAAAAGCTATAGAGTTAGATCAAAAAGCGTTAGACGAAATGCCCGAGCATAAAAGAAGAATTAGTTACTCTCCAGTCATTGTCAATTATGGAAACTATTTGGCTAACTTAAGAACTTTAAGAAGGTTACAAAAAGAGCAAATTGGTCAGGCTATGAAAGATGTACCTTCTGATATTACTCCTAAAGAACATTATCTCCAATCTATAACCTACCCTCAAGAATTTACTCGGCAATTTGTTGAAGGCTTGCAATCCGGTTCTTCCAAAAGATTTTTCACAGATGAACAGGTAAATGAAGCTACTAAAACAGAAGAAGGATTTAAAACCTTAGTTAAAGAAATTATAGTTAAAAATCCTAGCTCATATAGTTGGTATTCCGAAGAAATTGATGCCTTTTTTGCTCCAGAAGAACGCAAAGAACTGATGTTGACTATCGCAAAAGTTGATCCTGCTAGTTTCTTGGAGGTAATAGGAAAGCAATCTGAGTTATTTACAGATCCAGAACTAAAAACTTTAATATCTCAAGCTGTAGCAGCTAACACTTATGGAATTCCAGCGTATAACCGTTTAGCTGACCCTGAGATTTCAAAATTATTTACGAAAAAAGAACTTAGAAGTATGGTTTTAGGGGTTTTAGGTAAAGTTACAGCCAGCTCTTTAGGTGATTCAGCAACCAAAGTTTACGTTTTAGAGGGTATCTTAACTAAAGCAGATGTTGCAAATCAAATAATGACGCATCTCAGGTCAGATTCTTCTTATTCAAGATCTAGTGTAATATCAACGATTAAATCATTAAGTGAGTATCTAGATGAAAATCAATTAGAAGAGGCAAGACAGAATACCTTCGAGTTTTTTATTAATACAACTGGTTTATATGTTCTATACATTGCACGAGATCTTGAAGGGATACTAACAAAAGAACAACTGAAAGAAATTACGCAAGTACGGTTAGCTAAATGTCCAGGTGAGTTCTCGGCCAACTATGAAATAGTTAAAGAACATCTTTCGGTTGAGGAAAGAAAAAAATTTATAGAAGAGGCAACCTCAAATAAAGTAGATGCTGTGTTTAATAACGTAGGGTTGCAATTGGAACTTCTTAATGACGAAGATTTACCAGAGCATACCAAAAGAATATTTTTCGAAAAATTATTCAGAGATTACCCACAAACGGTTTCCCTACATCACTTTCAAGATATGCTAAAGATTTTTTCTCCAGAGGATACTGAAAAAACTGTAAAAAAAATTGTAGAGGCACAGCCATTTTATGCTTTTGATAGCATCCAATACTGGATTAAATTTATTTCTGATGATCTCACAATTCAAAAGCAATATCTTTCCTCATTAATATCTCAAACAAGTGGTTTTTCTTTTGCTGTAGGTTATGCTGGCAATAGGCAATTTCAAAAACTTTTTACTCAAGAAGAAATGAAGAGCTTTATTTATCAACAACTTGGACTTGGGGCGGAGGGTGCTTTTATCAATTTATCATCAATTAGGAAAGTTTTAGGTTCAGATAAAGAATTCCGCCATTTTATTGACCAGGCCATTATTCAAGATCCATATGGAATACTCGGCAGATTTGACCGATTAGCCTATTTATACAAACCAAATGAAGTTATAGAAATCGTTGGTAAAGCTCGTATGGATATAAAAGGTATTGCTGCCTGCTTAGATAATTTATCTTACTGGGGACCTTCAGTACCAAAAGACTATGTTAGGAACTTCCTATTAACTTATGCTCCTATTTACTCTGAAACTATATGGGGTCGGCTGGAAACATGTTTAGAATATATAGAAGAAGCTGAACAATACAGTTTTATCCAAAACCTAATTAATATTAATCCTGCTAATGGTATAAGAGTAATTAGCATTATCAATAAGCTTTTTCCCGACATCACAGAGGCTCAAATCTTGCAAATCGGTCAAGTAAATACAGAGGTTTTAAGATTTGCTCCTTTAAATTTAGGTGAATTTTACAAAGATTACCCTAGATTAACCGATGAAAGAGCAAAAAGGGCTTTATTGAAGGATGTTGCAGATATTTATAATTATATTAGTTATATCCAGTACTTCGGCCTAACTGATAGCTTATTAAATGCCCAAAGGGTAGAAAGGAAGCCTGGTCAGCTTGTGCCCCTTCCTAAGGCAAGGGAATTGGAACTCCTTTCTGTTTTTCAATCCTTTGCTTTGTTAAAATCACGAAATCCCGATCTTTTGAAAGACGAAAACTTAGGTAATTCAGTCGATGAAGCTGGCATGATTTTATTAGGTAAACTATCAGAACATATAGGAATTGGCAAACAAATTACTCAAGAAGATACTCGAAGATTTTTTGCGGTAATGCAAACTCCGGCCCCATTTACTATTTATTATTTAGAACATGAGGTATCTCCAGAGCACAAAAAAATCTTAGGGGAAATGTTTAATGCTATTTTGGAAGGCAATTTCCATATCTGGAAATTTGCAGCTGAATCTGAAGAGCATTTTAATATAATAAAAGCACAAAAACTAATCCCTGAAAAATTAAGTTACGAACAATACCAAATTTGGGCAAAAGATGCAGAAACAACTCTTTTTGACTCTTTATCTGCTTCGGCAGAATCAGTAATTGATAGTATTCGCGATTTAATAACTAATAACGATGAACATTTAGGTTTTAGCAGGACTGATTTATCAGGTTGTCCTTTAGACCAAATCGCTTCGGGGGTTCAAGTTTCTCTTGCAAAAAGTGGACAGGCTCTAGCTCAAATAAACAGACAATTACTAGATTTAAGAAAAGGTGGAAAAAGTGATAGCGATGAATTCAACAGTGTATTGCTAAGGAGAGGAGAAATTGAGCAGGAAAGAAATGCAAAATTAAAATTGAGAAATATTTTAAAAATTATATTACTTCGACCAGAAGAGTTAGTATCGGGCTATTTTAGAGACAAGTCTGATCTTACAAAAAAGGTAGGCTTAATTGCTGATACTTTAGAGCAGCTAAAAGATCAATCACCTCCAGAAGCTGCATTTGTGTTTGAGACGATTAATCAGCTTGTCGATAATTTTTATGCTGTGACTCAAGAGAAACAAAATCTCACTACTATAGATTCATCAAATCCTAAAGTAATGATGGAAATCGGAGAAAATCCAGTATCTTCATGCCAACATTATGCTCATGGATCTCACAATGATTGCCTAATAGGTTACTCGGATCCAAATACTAAAATTTTAATTATAAGGAATGATAAAGGTAGTGTTATAGCAAGAAGTATTTTCAGGCTTTTGACTGATTCAGAAGGTAATCCATCATTACATCTCGAGAGGATCTACACTGCTGTTTCTAGTCCAGCAATACCCAGAAGTTTATACACTCATGCATATAAAAAAGCAGCAGAGATGGGAGTAAGGTTATATGTTACTATGTCTGAACAATCAGAGGATCAGGGTAAAACAAGGACTTACCTACCAGAAGGTTTTAATCTTGATAAATCTGGCTTAGAGCTTAATTCTTTTGCTTCAAGGACACCGAAAGTTTATGTAGACTCAGCACAAGGAATTAGATCTTTTGGACAATATACAATAAAAAATTTAGCTGAAGTTAGAGCGGATTAAGAAGCTTAAAATTATTATTTATAAACGATGTTAGTTACTTACCCCACAATCTTACTCTCTATAGTTTTATAATTTTTTGATATAATCACAGAATGGGCTTAGCCTGTGGGATAGTTGGGCTTCCCAATGTTGGGAAGAGTACTTTGTTTAATGCGCTTTTAAAAAAGCGTGTGGCTTTGTCGGCTAATTATCCTTTTGCCACCATTGAACCAAATATAGGAGTGGTGGAGGTGCCGGATCAGAGATTAAGTGAGCTGGCAGAATTGGTGGCGGAAGAAGAGGGGATGGGAGAAGTGGGTCCTTCGACTTCGCTCA
>QZIP01000008.1 GCA_003599595.1 Candidatus Parcubacteria bacterium | reverse complement strand
CATTTGCCGGAGAGGAAAGTAATGTTAATAAAGAAGAACTTAGTTTAGCATCTTATAAAATATTGAACGACGGAACATACGATACATATTATATAAAGCCTAGTGAGCAAATTAAGCATTTAGAAAAGTTGTTCAATGAAGTTAAAGTGTTTTCACTATTTAATGGTTCTGAAATTATTGATATTAAAAAGTTAAATAATAATTTTGAACCTTGGCTTTATTATTTATGCAAAAAATAAATTTATTTTATGATAATTAGTATTCATCAACCCTCATATTGGCCTTGGTTAGGATTACTTGATAAAATAGCGAAAACAGATATCTTCATTTTATTAGATAATGTTCAAGTAGTTAAAGGATCCTATCAATATCGTAATAAATTTTTTTGTAACGGTGAAGCCAAATTTATAACATTACCAATAAATCTCAAATTAGGCATGACTTTTTCAGAGTTAAAATTTAAAAATGATAATTGGAGAGAAGATCATTTAAATAAATTTTATAACTATTACTTAAGATCACCATACTTTGATGAAGTATTTGATGATTTGAAAAAAATATATTCAAAAGATTTTGATAGTCCCCTAAACTTTCTAATCAAGACTATAAATTTCTCATTTGAAAAGCTTGGAATTCAAACAAAAATGCTCCTAAGTAGTAATTACAATGTAGGAGGAAAAAAAGCCGATTTGGTTTTAAACTTATGTAAGATTATAAACTGCGATAAATATATTGCCGGGACAGGAAGTTATGATTATATGCAAGTAAGTTTACAAGATTTTGAAAAAGAAAGTATTAAAATTGAATGGCATTCATTTCGACATCCATTTTATAAGCAACAGAGAGGTGCACCATTTATTGAAGGGCTTGGATGTCTTGATTTATTTTTCTTTCAAGGATATAAAAAAAGCAGAGAGATCTTTTGGGGAAATATCTAGAGTTACAAACAAAAACACTATACGACAAACTTAATAAAGCATTTTTTACAAGTAATAGTCGAAATGCATTAATATTACGAAATATTTCTTTATCATCTATTCTAAAACTTGGTAGTATTGGAATTAGTTTTATTGTTGTTCCAATTACATTATCTTATTTAAGTAAAATAGAATATGGTTTATGGACGGCATTATCAAGCGTCCTATCTTGGTTTTTTATTTTTGATATTGGAATAGGAAATGGACTTAGAAATAAAATCACTGAATTAAAAGCAAAAAATCAAATCAGCGAAATAAAAAGTCTGGTAAGCACTGCCTATTTTATATTTTGTATTTTAGCATTAATAATCATTATTGTATTTATAATTTTAAATTGCATAATTAATTGGTCAAATCTGCTTAATTCGCCAAAACAATTTGAAAATGAGATCAATAAAACTGCACAAATAGTCTTCGTAAATTTAACGATTATATTTGTAATTAAACTATTTAATAATATACTTTATGCAGATCTTAAGCAATGGATAGGGGATTTATTCACATTAATATCAAGTTTAATTTCATTAATAGGAATTATTTTACTAAAAAAACTTACAGCTCCTTCTCTTGTATATTATGCTTTAATATACACTAATTCGACTTTATTTGTAAACTTAATAGGATCATGCATATTATTTAGTACAATTTATAAAAATTACTCTCCTAACTTTAGAACAATTAATCTAAGACTTAGAAATCAATTAGTTTCAGTTGGATTTAAATTCTTTTTTTTACAAATAGGTTCTTTAGTATTGTTTCAAACTTCAGGGATAATATTAAGTAATCTGGTTGGACCCGAATCGGTGGTGGATTATAACATAACATTGAAATATTATTCCATGTCTACAATGCTTTTTATGTTTCTTTGGCAACCACTATGGACTGCTTTTGGAGATGCTTATTATAAGCATGACTATAATTGGATCAGAAAAACAATCAGCCGGCTTAAAAAATGCTGGATTGGTATTACAATTATAATGTTTGTTATGCTTGCGATGCAAAAGTTTGTTTTCAAATTATGGTTAAATAATAAAATAGAAGTGAATTATACATTATCATTACTCTTTATTGTTTTTTATTCACTTCAAATGTGGCAAACTATATATGAAACATTTATTAATTCCACTTCGAAATTAAAGTTATCTGTTACATTAGCCTCAATTTTAATCCCCCTATATATTCCTACAACAATATTTTTTGTCAAATATCTTGGTTTAGGGGCTATAGGTTTGTTAATTTCAACCATATTGATAAATGACCTACCAGGTACAATAATTAAACCAATTCAAAGTAAAAAGATTCTAGATAACAAAAGGGGAATATGGTCAAAATAATTTATCAAACCATTCATCAATAATTGTTGTTTTTAATACACACATATTTTTTCTAAAAAATTAAATAATGTAGATGAAAAAAAAAATTAAAGTAGTATGGCTATGCCAATTCATAAATTCAGATTTCATTCAAAAATTTGGTAAGCATCAAAATTATCAGGAAGTAGCACCCTGGATAAATAATCTGATAAAAATATTTGAAAATAAAAGAGATATAGAATTACACATTGTGGCACCCAACCGTTTTAATCGTAAAGAAATCTGTTTTAATGGTAATAATATTAGCTATCATATTTATCCACCCAGAAAATTGCTTCCTGCAAGAATATGGCGCATTTTCAGAATACCTGAAATCACAAATTTTATTACTATTAAGAGAAAAGTGAAAAAAATAATAAATGAAATTAATCCTGACATAATCCATTTACATGGAGCAGAAAATCCATATTATTCATCTGCTATTATCCCTTTTTTGAAGGATCGTTATAAAGTATTAGTTACCATACAAGGATTTGTTTCGCTTGATAGTCAGAATGGAAATGACCTACATATGAGAAAAAGAAAACAAATAGAGAAGGAGATATTAAGGAAAGCAAAAAATTTTGGAGTGAGTATAAAAGATAGTTGTTATGTATTACAGAAGTTTAATAAAAATCCAGTATTCTATTGGCATAATTATCCAATGACAAAACCGGATGTTAATATCAGCGAAAATAGTATTCCACAAGAATATGATTGTGTAATTTTTGGCAGAGTATCCCCAGAAAATGGCATTGAAGATTTATTGAAAGCAATATCAATTGTAAAAAAAACAAAAAAAGATATTACTTTGCTAGTAGTTGGTGGATTTAAAAATAATGATTATAGACTTAAATTATTAGACATATGTAAAGACTTAGACATTAGCGATAGTGTAATATTTAAAGGATTTTTACAGAGCCAACAGGATGCTTTCAAAGAAATTGTGAAGGCAAAAATTGATGTACTTTTGACGTATTACGATATAATTCCTGGAACAATAATAGAATGTATGTCTCTTGGTGTTCCAGTCATTTCATATGCGGTTGGGGGTATTCCGGAATTGAATGATGAAAGAGAATCTCTTATATTGATCAACAAAGGTGATTTTAAAACTGTAGCATTAAAGATAATAGAATTATTAAATAACGAAACATATCGTTCTCTTTTATTATCTAATGCTAAAATTACAGTTAGTAAATACTTTGATAATGAAAAAATATACATTGATTTATTCAATATTTATAAAGAATTAAATGAGAAGTGATGAATTATCCTAAAATACTTTTTATTAACGTAAAATTTAAAAATGACTCCAGCGATGGTATAACGATTTCAAAAGTTTTTGAAAAATACCCACAGGAAAATTTATCTTCAATAACTTTTTCTGATAAAAAAGATGATATGATTTTGATAGGGAATTATTTTTTCCTCGATAAAAATACTCCTAGTAATCAGTCTGAATTTAATGAAAAGGAAATTAAGCAAGCAAAAGGACTTAAAAAATTCTATATTAAAATTAGGCGGTCTTATATAGGTATAAGATCATCGGAAAGGTATAGAATTTCGGATATTTTAAAAAAATGGATGCTTATAATAAATCCCGATTTTATCTTTATAAATACAGACAACAAATACGAATTAATTGATTTTACTATCAGACTTTCAGATTTATCTAAGAAAAAAATTATTGTACATGTTTTGGACGATAAGGTGAATTACCGTTTTCCCGGAATAATGGGTTTTTATTACAACCATAAATTGACGAAATGTTTTAATTTATTAATCAAGAATTCGACGATAAGATTTTGTATATCAGAACTTATGCAAAAAGAATATGAAGAGAGGTATAAACAGAAATTTTTTATTTTACATAATTCGGTTGATCTTAATCTTTTCAAATACGTAAAATTATCTAAAAAGAATAATATGATCAGAATATGCTACAGAGGTGTATTAGATTATAATTATAAGACTCTTATTACTTTAGCACAGACAATAGATGAACTAAACAAAAAAGGCTATGAGATCATTTTAACAATATATACAAAATTAAACCACCCACAAATTGAGAAAAAGCTTGCGGATTTTAAAAGCGTTTTTCTTAAAGAATTTATATCGCAAAAGGATCTGATTAATGATTTTGATGATTTTGATTATTTGTTTTTACCAATGCCTTTTGAAAAGAGTCAAAAGTTTATAAGATTATCGCTCTCTTGTAAGCTTTCAGAATATTTAGCAAGCGGTGTACCAATAATAGTCTTAGCACCAAGTAACTCGGCAGTGGTCGAATACAGTATTAAAAATGATTTTGCATATGTCTTGACTTCCACAAACAAAAAATATTTGTATAATTCACTGGAAGAAATTTTTAATAAAAATGATTCTGACTCAAAAAGAAGAAATGGCAGAAATATTGCCGAAAAAGAGCATAACAAAGAATTATATCAAAAATACGTTCATGATCTTTTATTAGAAAACATTAATAATTATTCTAATGAATAAAATGAGTTATAACATTAAAGAAAGAATCATATTTACAGCCATTCTTGTTTTAACTGTACTTGTATCATATTTTTTACCTTCTTTTGAAGAGTTATATTTCGTAGTTATTATAGTATTATTCTTTTTTTCAAAGATAGATCACTTCTGGGTAGTGTATTTTTTTTTTATTATGCAATTTCCTGGAGGGCTATTCCTTCCTCCTCATGGGCTTATCAGAGGAATATCGATTTCTCACTATTTTATCATCGCAACTTTAATAAAAATATTTATAAAAAATGAAATCTACAGTGAGAATGTAATAAAAGTTTTTTCTCCAGTTGCTTTATACTCTTTTGTCCTAATACTTATTGGAGTATATAATGGAATAGATGGAGATGCTACTCGCTTAATACAGACATCCATACTATCACTTGTTTTTATATATACAGTACAAAAAATGATATCTAATAAAATCATGTTTGATAAGTTAATTGATTTGATTTTTTTGTCAATGATTTATTTGTTTATCATGCAAATTCATGATTATGTTAGTCACACAAATACACTTAATTATCTTGGTGGGGCCTCAGACATTTATAATGTGAAAACTGATCTTAGTAAGGGTCAAATAATTAGAATATTCTATGGACCTCTTATATCTTTTTTTGCACTAATATTTTCTCTCAATTATCTATTAAAATCTAGAAATGAGAATTATTCGAATAATTTTCTTTTAATTATTGTAATTATATCCTATTTGAATATCTTTTTAACAGCTACTCGTGGATACGTATTGCAATATACTTTTATTATACTTCTTTTTTCATTTATGACTAAAAAAAGATTCATTTCTCTAATCATTAGTCTTATAGCTACTTATTATATTTTAATTGAAATATTTCCGATCTTAAATATTCAAATAGGTTTAGTAGTGGAAAGATTGATGACTCTTAGTGATTTCTTTGCTGGAGATAAAACAGCAGGGGGAACATTAATTAGAATAACGGAAAGAGCTCCTCGTGTTTGGGCAAAATTTTTAGAGTATCCTGTAATGGGAGTAGGATATTCTAAAATTGGAGTGTTATATAATGATGATCATGTTGGTAATTACACGCTTTTATTGCAAGGGGGTATTTTGGGTCTTTTAGTTTATATTACTTGCTTATTAACATTTATAAATCTATTGTATAAGAAATTTAAAAATCTTCCAAATAATATGATAGAAAGAAAACACCAAATTATATTTTTTATCGCAATCATTATTAGTTTAATTATTGCTCATTCAACATCTTCGACTATATTTACGTATTATTTTGAGCCACATCTAGCCGTACAATTTTCTCTTTTATTTCTCTTTTATAAATTTGAAATATTACGATAAAGGTATTTCAATAGGTTAAGAAAAACTTTGATTAGAAAGACTTAAGGAGCTAGGGGCTTATCTCAAAAGTGACAAACAAAATGTCTAAAAATTAAGGTGAATTTTTCTCCTTCAAAATTTATACATAACTCTTTGTTGAAAGAAATATCTGAATTTAAAGCATATAAACTGGATAATTCATTACTAATATTTTATAAAAATTATTAATTGCATTTTAAGAGAAAAGTTTTTAGAAATTCTCTAGTTACTATAAAACAGAATCTCCAAATGTTTACTTTACAATTTGGAAAGATATAGGGCAATATAGTCATAAGATTTTATTTACAAATAAATATGGTCATATTAGAACTATAAAATTATAAATATATCAATTGGAAAATAATATAATTTTGGTAATAAATTAGTAGAGGAAAGTTACAATGGAACTAGTTAGAAATGACTGTAGATATTTTAAAGGTGATATTCCGTGTGAACCTAACAAAAGAGAAGGTTCCATATGTAATAACTGTACATACTACAAAGCCATTGAAGAGAGAATTTTAATAATAAAATTGGGTGCTATTGGTGATGTAATTAGAACAACACCATTATTAAGGATTTTAAAAAAAGAGAAACCAAACGCTGAAATTAACTGGTTGACATACACTCCAGAAATTATTCCTCCTGAATGGGTCAATAATATAATTAATGTAACTTTTGAAAATATCGAATGGTTGAAAGTAAATACATTTGATTGGCTTATCAACCTTGAGAAAGATAGAATAGCCATTTCTTTATCAGATCAAATAAATGCGAAAAAAAAATCTGGATTTGCGATTGATGAATATGGGAAGTGTAAACCATTTAACGTAGAAGATAAAGCTGCTGTACATAAATGGTTGACAGGTTTGTTTGACGAAGTTAGTAAAGAGAATACTAAGAACTATATTGAAGAAGTATTCGAAATATGCGGATATAAATTTAACGAAGAAGAATATATTATATCGCAAAACAAAGATGATGAACTTACATTTAAATTAGATCGGAGGAAAAAAATTATTGGTTTGAATACAGGATGTGGGGGAAGATGGACCTCGAGATTATGGCCTGAAGAATATTGGATTGAATTAGCTGAAAATTTAATTAACGAAGGATATGAAGTGGTTTTACTTGGGGGAGCCCAAGAGGATGAAAAAAATAAAAGGATCTCGCTAAAATCGAACTCAAAATACTTTGGATATTTTACATTAAAGCAATTTATAAATCTTCTAGATAGATGTGATGTAATAGTTACTTCAGTAACAATGGCTATGCATTTGGCACTAGCCTTGAAGAAGAAATTAATTTTATTTAATAATATCTTTAATAAAAATGAATTTTATCTTTATGGGAGAGGGACAATATTGGAACCTGATTATAAATGTTCATGCTATTTTTCACCCAAATGTGAAAATAATTGTATGAGATATATTTTTCCTTCTACTGTATTGGAAAGCATAAAAAATTCTTTATCGTAATGAAAATTGTTTTTATCACTTCAGCGGCTTATTTAGATACTTGCTTGCCTTTAGTTAATGATTTAGCACAAAAGAATGAAATATGCTTACTAATTAATTTTTCATTTAACACTAAAAATATCTCATTTTTAAATATAAAAGAAAATTTTAAAGAGAATCAAATAATTCATGAAGGCAACTATCTACTTGGAGATATGATAAAATTATTGGATAATTCTTTAAGAATTAAAATAACTTTCATTTATTGGAAATCGTGGAAAATATTTTCAATTAAAAACTGGCTTTTTGTGAAAAACATCTATAACCTCATTAATGGTGAAATAATACATACTCAATTATTATCAATTTACTATCTTTTTCTTCTCAGAATTAAAAAACGAAAAGTAAAAAAAATTGTAATTGATTTTCATGACCCCTTTGAGCACCAAGGTTCATCGGAATCAATCCTATTAAACTATACAAAAAGTTCATTCATTAAAATTGCTTCTAATATCATTATTCATAATCATAGCCAATTAAATCCTTTTATGAAGAAATATAATATTATGAACAATGTCGATGTGGTCCCTTTGGGAATAATTCCACTCAACAAGATTTATCGAGTTCAAAACGTAAAAACAAATACCAATAACATTTTATTTTTCGGAAGAATAGAACCATATAAGGGGATTGAATATTTTGTAGAAGCAGTAAAAAAAATAAAAAAAAATAACTTAAATTTTAAGGCTATAATTGCAGGAAACGGTAAATTTTACTTTGATATTTCCAATTTATATAATGATCCATATTTTAAAATAATTAATCGGTATATTACAAATGAGGAAATGGTCAGGTTAATACAAGAGTCTAAATTTGTTGTATGTCCATATATAGAGTCGACTCAAAGTGGCGTAGTTATGACAGTATTTGCTTTTTTTAAACCTGTAATTGCTTCAAATATTGGTGGATTTACTGAAATAATTCAAGATGGAATAACAGGGAGGCTTGTCTCTGTGCGTGATGTCGATGCTTTAGTATCAGCTATTTCGGAATATCTTACCGATGAGAATAAAATCCAGGTCATTTCAAGTAACATAAAAAATCTTGTGATTAGTGGAAAATTTTCATGGCATAATATTGCAGAAAAGACATTAAAAATATATAATAAATAAATATATGATTACATGAATATATTATTTGTAATTAGTTCTTTAAACTATGGTGGTGCGGAAAAACAAACCGTAATTGATGCAAATCTACTATCTTCTAGCAATAATGTATTTTTGATAGCATTCAATGATGGCCCACAAAAAGAACAGTTAAAGGAAAAAGTACATTACATTCAATTATCTAAAAATGGCTACATACAAACGGCTAAAAAGTTAGCAGATATTTGTAGAAAAAATAGTATTAAGGTGATACATACTTCTCTGTTTGCTCCTTCAATTATCTCTGCGATTTCAACTATATATTATAAAACTAATTTGGTTTGGTATTTTCATTCTCACGAATATGATATTCCGACCTATTCAAAGGTTGCATTTGTTTTTTTCGCAAGATTTAATACAGTTAAAAAAATATTTTTTGTGAGTCTTGAACTAAGAGATTTTCTCTCCAGACGTTTTTTTTTACCAAAACGTAAATTAGGAATTCTATATAATACTACTAGTTTTGTAAAGGAATTCAATGCGGTCAAAAAAGATTCTTCAAAAATAATTATTGGTTATGTTGGAAGACTTGTTGAACTTAAACGTGTTAAGTATTTGGTTGATTTAACTGAATATTTAATTGCAAAAAAGCATGAAAATTTTGAGGTTTGGATAGTGGGAAACGGTGAAGAGATGAAAAACTTGCAAAAGAGTATTGAGATGAAAAATCTAGTTGATTATATAAAATTACTTGGTTTTCATAAAGAAACACAAAAATATTATGCAAAGTTCGATATTTTCATTTTACCATCAAGAGAGGAATGTCTCTCTATTGCACTAATAGATGCAATTACAAGCGGTGTACCTTCTTTAGCTTTTGATGTTGGTGGTAATAATGAGATTATTAAACATAATGAAAATGGGTTTATTGTGAAGAATAAAGAAGAACTTTTTGAAAAAGCAGAACTGTTAATTGAAAATTCTTCACTGCGCACGATGTTTTCAACAAAAGCATTGAATATATCTAATTCAAAATTTAGTCAAATTTCACGAAGTGAAACACTTAATAAAATATCAAAAGATGTCCTTAAAACATAATTTTAATAAAATAAATTTTTTTTTCGGAAGAAATCCTAGAGTAGAAAAAAGAAGTGATTGGAAAAAATTTATACCTAATTCATACAAAGCTGTAGTTACCATTACAGCGGATTTTGAACTTGCATGGGGTTGGCGTTATTCGAAAAGTTCTACGAATCCACTTAAAAAAGCCATCCAAAAGGCAAGATTAGAAAGAGAAAATATTCCCAAAATTCTACAGCTAAGCGAAGAATTCAATATTCCAATTACTTGGGCAACAGTCGGCCATCTTTTTCTAGAAAATTGTGAAGTTGAGGAGGATAAACCTCATTCTTCTCTTCCACGTTTGAATCATTTTGAAAACGATTTCTGGAGATTTAACGGGACTGATTGGTTCGAACATGATACTTGCTCTGATTACAAAAGCACACCTGAATGGTATTGCCCTGATCTCTTATTTAAAATCCTCAATTCTAAAATTGAACACGAAATTGGCTGTCATACTTTTTCTCATATCGATTGTAGAGATGAAATCTGCTCAAAAGAAGTTTTTGATTCCGAGATTATTGAGTGTAAAAAAATCGCTTCTGTGAGAGGAATAGAGTTAAATTCATTTGTACACCCTGGTCATACTATAGGAAATTTAAATAACCTTGCCAAATTGGGATTTTCTTCATATCAAACTGATCCAGGAAATGTTTTAGGTTATCCGGTTAAGCACAAGAATGGTTTGTGGGAATTAAAGAGAACTTACGAATTTGTTTATAAAAATGATTGGTCGATAGATTATCATATTTACCGCTACAAAAAAATTATTGAGAGGGCTTTAAAAAGCAATACCGTTTGTAACTTTTGGTTTCACCCTTCTTTTGATTTTCAATTTGTTTCTCAAGTTCTACCTTCTATTTTTGAAAATTTGAATTTAAACAAATCAGAAATTTTTATTTCTACTGTTACAAAATATCTAAAAAGGATTTCTTAAATGAATTTGAATCATCAAAATCCAGCCTTGATTCTCGGCAGATTCGAAACTGCTCTTGGAGTTGTTTGGAGTTTGAGAAAATATCTTCAAGGTAATATTTATACCTTAGACAATAAAAAAGATATTACATATTACTCTAGATTCTCTAAATCTTTATTTTGTCCAAATCCCATAGAAAATGAGGAAAAGTATCTTGATCGATTATTTACGATTTCTAAAGAATTTGAGCAAAAGCCCGTACTTTTTATTACTTCCGATAATCATCTGAAAATAGTTAACTGTAATCAAGAGCTTTTATCAGACTATTATCATTTTAACATGGCCTCTAGTGAATTGTTAAATGTAATAGGTGATAAATCTAAATTGTCCCAACTGGCCCTGAAAAATAATATTGCTGTCCCTTTGACTTATACAATTGAATGTAAGTCTGACCTCGATACTATTTTAGTAAAAGACATCATTTTTCCATTATTTCTAAAGGGTTTAGATGTTAATTCTTGGCGGCAAAAAGTTCATGGTTCAAAGAAAGGCTATATTATAAATTCTAAAGAGGAATTGAACAAAAGGGGAGAGGCAATATTAAAATTGAATGTTCCTTACGTTTTACAAGAAGTAATTCAAGGTCCTGATACTAACCACTATAAAGTTTGTGTTTTGTACTCAAAAAATGGAAAGCAATTATTAAATTTTACTTTGCAAAAGATTCGACAGAATCCGATTCATTTTGGAGTAGGTGCAGTAGTTGAGAGTATCTATTATCCTGAATTATCAGATTTAGGTACAAAGCTATTCGATAGCATCAATTTTAGAGGAATTGGTTCGGCTGAGTTTAAACTTGATGAAAAGGATGGTAAGCTTAAATTGATTGAAATAAATACGCGTTACTGGCAGCAAAATTACCTAGCTACTGTATGCGGTATGAACTTTCCTCTAATAGACTATTTTGAAGCCACAGACCAAAATTATAGTTCAGTTAGTGAGTTTCAATATGGTATTAAATGGATAAATAGATTTATGGATTTTGACTCATTTTTAGCTTACAAAAAAGAAGATGAGCTGACTTTTTCTTCTTGGTTGAAAACATTAAAAGGAAAAAAAATTTCTTCCAATTTCAGGTTGATAGACCCATTACCAGCACTTGCAAATATAAATTTTGGCATGAAAATTATTAACCTTCCGAAGTTTCTATTAAAAAAAAGAATTTGAACATGTCAAGTAAAGACGCAATAATTAAATTAATCCAAAAAAATGAGTTGCGATATCAAAGAACGAGTAGAAAAACAGTTCTAATCCAATTAAATGACTATTTTTCCAAATCTTCATGGCAGTCTGCTATAAATAAATATCCAAATGTATCCAGTAAACTGGATTTCATTTTTACTAAGAATAAATTTCAATTTATTAGATGTGCTGGTTATGCTGCCTGCATATTTGCCTTTAATTTTAATTTGCGATTTGTGGAAAATAATAGACGATTAGAGCTCTTTTATCTTGGTCAGAGAAATGTAGATAATAACATTGCAAATTTGGTTTCTGAAAAAATTAAATTTAAGAATATACCCCCATTTGGTAAAAATATAATAGCCGAATATTGTGTGTTTGCGATTTTTACTTTAGGCAGAAATTTGCAGATTGCAATAAAAAACCAAGTCAGAAAAAAATGGAATCAAAAATCAATAATTAATTACTTTGCTGATCCAATAATTCGTAAAAAAGTTGGTATCGCCGGTTTGGGTAATGTTGGGTTGTATATAGCCGAATATATATCTAATATGGGTTTTGAAGTGTATGGATGGGATTCAAATCCAAATATATTCTCACAAAAATTGAAAGAAACCTTTGCTGAAAGTAAGTTAGTTGATTTTTTAGTTAAGCTTGACATTTTAATAATTGCTTTGCCATTGAATGAAAGAACTGAGAATTTATTTAATTATGAAATACTTTCGAAATTAAAAAAAGACAGTATATTAATTAATATTGGGCGTGGTTCTATTGTGAATGAAGATGACCTATTGCGATGTATTAAAAATAAGAAAATTGGTGGGGCTGTTTTAGACGTGTTTCAAACTGAACCCTTAAAATATAAAAGTAAATTTTGGACAGAAGATAATATTGTAATAACCCCTCATATAGCAGGAAATATAAATTATTTCGTAAAAGATATACAGAATGATTTTTTGAAATCAGTAGAAAAGTGGATAAAAAATGAATGATTTTATACTAAAATATGGATCAAATATTACTTTTAATGGTCCTATTCTTCCTGAAAAAATAATATTTAACAAAGAATTAGAAACAAGTAAACTAAAGTTTGAGAAATTCGAAATTACCGTTAAACGCTTCACCGATGATAATGAATTCGATTATTATAATTCAGAAGAATCATTGACTTTAATATATGGTCGAGTATTCTCTAAATATAAATCAACTTTTTCAACAAAATCTATTGTAACAGCAAAAGATATTAACTCATTATCAAATAAAGAATATAT
>QZIP01000012.1 GCA_003599595.1 Candidatus Parcubacteria bacterium | reverse complement strand
GAGTTTTCCATCAGATTTATTTATAAGAAAGGATTTTTGGATGGATGGAGGGGTTTGGTGCTAGCAGTTTTAATGGCTTTTTATAGAATTGATATCTGGTGGAATGTTTTGGTGCTGAATTTTGGAAGAAATAAAAAATGATTTGGATAATTTTAATTATTGCTTTAGTGATTAGGTTGGTCAGTTTAAATCAAAGCTTATGGCTCGATGAGGCTATTAATGTTTTGGCTGCAAAAAATCTTGATTTTATTTCTTTTGTAACCCGCTATCCAATTGCTGATTTTCATCCTCCGGGGTACTTTGCTGTTCTGTGGGTTTGGACTAAGATTTTTGGGATTTCCGAAATCGCTGTAAGAATGCCTTCGGTTTTATTTGGTGTAGGAACCGTGTGGCTAACCTATCTTATAGGGAGAAAACTTTTTAATCTCAATACCGGAATATTTGCTGCTTTGTTTTTATCCTTAGCTCCGTTACATATTTATTATTCCCAAGAGGCTAGAATGTACTCTTTTGCAGCTTTTGCAGCTACGTTATCAATGTATTTTTTAATCCGTATTTCCGAGAAAAATTGGTTTTCAAAAATTGGATATGCTATTGCTGTGGGATTATTGCTATACAGTGATTATGTAGCGTATTTTATTTTACCTGCTCAAGTATTCTATATACTATTTTACCAAAGAAAACATCTTAAAACCTTCTGTGTAATTTTTTGTTTGGGAGCCATTATAATCTTACCATGGTTAGTTGTTTTCCCCCAACAATTAACAAATGGCCAACAGACAGCTGGGAATATAACTGGATGGAAAAATGTAGTTGGCGGAGCAAATCTTAAGGAAGCTTCTTTACTTATTGTAAAAACATTAATTGGGCGGATAAGTTTTGAAAACAAATTATTTTATATTTTTTTAGTAGGATTAATCTCTTTGCCTTTTGCTGTTACCTTTAAAAAGGTTGTTCAGAAGATAGATTCAACTACCGCGTTAATCTTATCATGGGCTATTTTACCGCCACTCATGGCTTTTGCAGTATCTTTTTATATACCAGTATTCACCTATTTTAGATTTATATTTATTTTGCCGGCTTTTTATCTATTAGTTTCTTTAGGGGTTAACCGCTTTGACAGCAGTTGGCTCAACATATTTAGCAAACGATTCATTATTGTTTTGATTATTCTTTCAGAAATTTTCACAAGTGGCACCTATATTTTAAATCCTGCGTTCCATAGAGAAGACTGGAAGGGTGCAGTTGGTTTCTTAGAAAGCCGAAAAGATGATAAGGTTGTGGTGCTTTTTGAAAATGATGAGGCCTTTGCCCCTTATAAATACTATTCTAATAGGTTAGTCGAGGAAATAGGAGGGTTGGTTGAGATTCCGGTAAAACAAAAAAGTGATATTGCCGATTTAGAAAATCTCCTCATAAATAAAAAAGAAGTTTATCTAATGGAGTATTTAGTTGACATAACTGACCCGGAAAGGATACTGGAAAAGAAATTGGAAACTGTAGGATATTTAAAATCCGGTAAATATGATTTCAGAGGTGTCGGCTTCCTGACAAAATACCAGCGTCTCTGATAGAATTTACATTAATAATATGAAAATTGGATTTGATATTTCCCAGACAGCGCATCATGGCGGAGTAAGCTTCTACACGAAAAATTTAGCTAAAAGCCTTTTGAATAATCCGGGTGCAGAAATGGTTTATTTTTACTCTTCCCTACGAAAGCCGTATGAAGGTAATTTACCGAATGTAAAATCTTACCGGATACCTCCGACTATTTTTGAAATTCTCTTTAACAGAACCCGTATACTTCCGATTGAAACTTTTATTGGTAATGTAGATATTTTTCATTCTTCGGATTGGATCCAGCCCAAAACAAAAGCTAAAAAAGTAACTACTTATCATGATGTAGTGCCGCTTAAATTTCCCGAATGGTCAACACCGAAAGTTGTTGGGGTGCACAGGAGGCGCATGAAACTTGTTGAAAATGAAGTAGATATGATAATTGCGGTTTCAGAAGCCACGAAAAAAGATCTTTTAGAAGTTTCAAATATTCCGGAGGAAAAAATAAAAGTTATCTACGAAGCGGCGGGGGAGCAGTTTAAGCCTCAACCGGAAGACAAAGTTGAGTTATTCCGAAAAAAATTCAATTTACCTCAAGAATTTGTTTTAGCAATCGGGGGAGTAGGGACGAGAAGAAATCTTGACCGGGTAAAAGAGTCTGTAGGAAATTATAACTTAGTGATTACAGGTCAAACTTTGCCTTGGGTTTCTGATGAGCAGCTGCCGCTTTTATATGCTGCAGCTAAAGTTTTGCTTTATCCGTCTTTTTATGAAGGATTTGGGCTGCCTATATTAGAAGCTATGGCAACCGGCACTCCGGTTATAACGTCAAATGTTTCTTCAATGCCTGAAGTGGCAGAGGCAGCAGCACTTTTTGTAGATCCGTATAGTCAAAAGGAGATTAAAGATAAATTAAGACTAGTTATGGAAGACAAGGTATATAGAGAGAAGTTGATTAAAGACGGTTTTGAACAAGCAAAAAAATTTTCCTGGGAAAAATGTGCAAATGAGACTATAGAAATTTATAGGGAGCTGATAGGTCGGTGAGAAAGTGGTTTCTAAACTCTTTTTTTAAAGCAAGAATTTTTTTATTGGTTTTAAGTGTTATTTTTTTGGTAGTCAGCTCTTTGGCCTATGAAAACAAGGTTTTTTTTATTCATTTTGTTGATGAGGAAGATAATATTGTTCTAGGAAAATATCTTTTAAAAGGAGAAAAGCTTTATTCAGATCTGTTTTCCCAACACCAACCCTTGGCATATATTTTTAGTGCCGGGGTTCAAAAAACTACGCAGCCAAATAGCCTTTATTTATTAATTAAAAGGCACCGCGAATTTATTATTCTTTATTCAGTGGTTTGGTCTTTAATTTTAGTGGCTTTATTCAGGTGGCCACTATTTTTGTTTATTGTTATTTATGAACCATTAAAATTCTATCTGTTTGGAAATTTATTTTTATCGGAAACTCTTGTAGTCTACCCGTTATTGTATTTATTAATCAGGATCTTTTTTAGTAAAAAAAGTTTTTTAAATTATGAACTGATTCTTACGGGTTTTTGTTTTGGTCTAGTAATTTTCTTGTTGTCTCCAATTTGGCCGCTTACAATCTTTGTATTTCTCTATCTTCTATACAGAATAAAAGCACAGATATCAAAAAATATTTTTTTAGTAAGCTTAGGTTTATTAGTACCTACTTTAATCTCTTTAACATTTTCATCAATAAATGAATATTTTTATAATGTTTTTTATGTAAACTATAAATATTACATTCCGATCGGAAGTCAGGATTCATTTATAATCGGTTTTTTAAAATCTTTGTCAGCACCAGTAATTTCTCTTGTCTTAACTTCCGAAACCGGACCCGTCATTTGGATTACAAAATTATTGTCTGTTATTTTAATCTTTAATCTGTTAATTTTGGCAAGTATGAAAAAGTATTGGCATACAATTTTGTTTTTTGTAATTTTAGGTTTGGCAAATAGTAGGTATATAACTCCAGGGAAGGTATTTTATGAGGGTTTCCATCTATTACCCTGGGTGTCGGCGCTTCTTATGGTTGTGATTTTTTCTACAGTTGAAGTGATCAAGGACACTGACAAAAAATTTTTAAGAATTGTACCTGCAACTCTAATAGCTGTGACTATTTTTTTCTCTTTCTATTTTTCCCTCTATGATTCTATTGGTTTGTTACAAAAACGTGATATGGCAAACGATCAATATATTAATTATTCCCGGCAGTTTGATTTTGGAGAAGCAATTAGAATTATGAAGAATGAGAAAGATCGCTTGTTTGTAATACCTGATGAGTGGCTATTATATTGGCAGGCAGATATAAAACATGCTTCCTATATGGTAAATTATTACGCTTGGATGCCTTCAGTGCCAAAAATTAAAACTGATGTTGATAATATGTTCGTAAACAATCCACCGGAATTTTTTTATTGTGAACCATGTGATGAAAAAGATCTGATTAAATACGGTAATTATCAAATAGTAAAAAAAGAAAAAAAGAACACCAAATTGTATATACTCAAAGATAAAGCTAAACAGTTATCAATAGGTCAAGTTAGACAGTTGGATTTTTACCATTTTAGCTTAGAATAAGATAATATGAAAAAAATTTGGATTGATGGATTTGAGGCAAATGTTCCACAACGTTTGGGGTCATCCCAAATCGCTTTTGGACTTTTAAAAACCTTAGAACAAATCGATAAAAAAAACGAATACACAATTTTATTAACCGCTTCTCCTATGGAGGATTTACCAAAAGAACGTGTTGGCTGGAGATACCGAATTATAAAGCCTAATGCTTTTAAAACCTGGATTGCTATTCCCTGGGCACTTTTTACAGCAAAGGAAAAGCCAGATTTATTTTTTTCTCCTACCCACTACACTCCCGGATTTTCTCCGGTTAAAAAAGTGATGATGGTTTTTGATTTGGCATATCTGCGGTTTCCACAGTTTTTTAAACCCCGCGATCTTTACCAAATGAAACTTTGGACTTATCTTTCGATAAAAAGTGCGGAGCGTATTATAACTATTTCTAAAGCATCCCGAGATGATATTGTGAAATTTTATAACTTTGATAAACAAAGAATAACTGTTGCTTATCCTGGATATGACAATGAAGTTTTTTATCCTTTTAAGGACGAGATAAAAGTTAAAAAGGTATTAGAAAAATATGGAATTTCCGGGGACTATATACTTTTTATCGGGACAATCCAACCAAGAAAAAACTTAATCCGTTTAATGGAGGCTTTTTGTAAAATTGATAATTTAAAATTAGTAGTTGTTGGAAAAACTAAAGGTCCGGGAAGACAGGGTTGGATGTATGAGGAAATTTTAAATAAACCAAAGGAGCTGGGGATTGAAGGTAAGGTTATATTTACCGGGTTTGCTCCAACGGAAGATCTGTCATATCTTATGAGAGGTGCTGTTGCTTATGCACTTCCTTCTCTTTGGGAGGGTTTTGGGATACCTGTAGTGGAATCTATGGCCTGCGGAACCCCGGCAATAGTTTCTAATATTTCTTCTTTACCGGAAGTAGTAGGACCAACAGGAATTCAAGTTGATCCTTATTCAGTTGAACAAATTGAACAAGCGATTCGGATAATTGCTTTTGATAAAAAACTTCGTGCAAAGATGTCAAAAGAAGGTATAAAATGGGTTGAGAGATTTTCCTGGGAAAAGATGGCAAAGGAAGTTTTAAGGGTTTTTGAAGGATTAGGTGGGTTAGAAGGAAAAGGAGTCCTTCGACTTCGCTCAGGATCTTTGAAATTAGGAGGATTAGAAAAAAAGTAAGAATGAAAATTTCTATAGTTATTCCCTATTGGAATGGGGAGGAAAAAATTAAAAAACATTTACCAAAAGTTTTGGAGTTTGCAAAGGCAAATAATATCTTGGAAGTTATTGCGTCTGATGATGCCTCTACCGATGGAACAGTTGACTTGCTTAAAAGCCAGTTCCCCCAAGTAGTGGTGGTTGAAAGAAAAGTAAATAAGGGCTTTTCTTCTAATGTTAATACTGGAGTAAGTCATTCTAGTAGTGATTTTATTTTTTTGCTCAATAGCGATGCTGAACCAGAAAAAAATACTCTAAAATTTGCTTTGCCTCATTTTAATAATCCTCAAGTTTTCAGTGTGGGGTTTAATACTGGAGGTTCTTGGGCAAATGGTTACTTTAAAGATGGATTTTTTTGGCATGGGCAAGGAAGAGGAGAAGAGGCACACCAAACGCTTTGGGCATCAGGAGGAAGTTCGATTTTTAGAAAAAGTATTTGGGATGAGTTAGGAGGCTTTGATACTTTATTCGATCCTTTTTACGAAGAAGATGTAGACTTAGGTTATAGAGCAACAAAAAGGGGGTATATAAATATTTGGGAGCCAAAAGCACTGGTAGAGCACTATAAGGAAGTGGGAGTAATTGAAGCTAATTTTTCCAAAAACAAAGTTCAAAAAATTGCAGAAAGAAACCATTTAATTTTTATTTGGAAAAATATTACCAGCCCAAAGCTTATTGCTGAGCATCACAAAGCTTTAGCAAAAATGCTTGTTACACATCCTAAGTATTGGAATACTTTCTTAGCTGCAGCTAAACAGTTGCCTGAGATAATGAGGAAAAGAAAGATAGAAAAAAAGCAGGCAAAAATTACTGATGAAGAGATATTTAGCCTTTTTGCTCAGAGTTGAGTATAATTAAATTATGTTGTACCTGGAACATATTGCAGTTAACATCAAAAAAGGAGTTGTCTTTAAGGATAAAAATGGTAAAGAATTGAGCTTGGTTGTGGCTGTTTCCAAAGGTTTTAACCGTATTTTAAATTATATTTTTGATTTTGAATTGCTTGTTGTAAGAATTACAGGTTTAATTCCCTGTTCTTTTATAAGAAAAATGGTATATAAGGCAGCTGGAGTGAGGATAGGTTCCAAATCCCATATACATATGGGAGCTCAGTTTTTTTGTCCTGCCAATGTAATTATTGGTAACGGTACAATCGTCGGCCAAAATGCTTTCCTGGACGGTCGGGATAAATTAATCATTGGGGATTATGTGGATATTGCCTCTGATGTGATGATTTATAACTCAGAGCATGATATTAATTCAGAAGATTTTCATGCTGTAAATGCCCCTGTGGAGATTGGAGACTATGTTTTTATCGGTCCCCGGGCGATTATACTGCCGGGAGTAAAGATTGGACGTGGAGCTGTGGTGGGGGCAGGAGCAGTGGTTACTAAAAATGTACCTGAGTTAACAATTGTGGGTGGAGTACCAGCCCAGATAATTGGTGAAAGAAAAGAGAAACATCTTCACTATAAATTAGGGCGTACTCGTTTGTTTCAGTAATATGTTAAAAAAAACTTACTTTGGGTTTTTCATACTACTTTTTATTTATCTAATAATTCCTATTCCCACTTCGATTATGGTTTTCCCTCCGTTACCACAATCAGCCAAATCGACCTTGTCTGGAGATACTGTACAAATACCAAATGTAACAGCTTATTTTTCTGATCATTACCGAACATTTACCACAGATTATTACAGTAATTCTTTTCAGGAAAAAAGCAATCTTCTTTTCCCGCCTATTAAATTAAATCATCCGCCTGAATATGCATTTGTTGCAATTAAAAAGCATACAGATAGCACTTATCTTGAAGAATACCTTTATCCGCTAAAAAGTTCTTTATATGTTAATGGTTTTGAACCTTTTTATGAGGATGGTACTGCAAAATTTTTAGGATCAGTAAAACTTGTTGAGGGTACAGGGGCTTATTATACAAAAGCAACTTTAAGATATTATGAATCGCCTCTGTGGGCACGATTAATAACTGGTCTAGGAATTATGCTTTCTATTTATTTATTATGGCAATTAGGAAAAAGAATATTTAAGTATGGTTGATTTATCAGTTGTAATTGTAAATTATAATACAAAAACACTTACTTTAAACTGTCTAAAAAGTATTACTGAATCGAAAATTGTTTGTTCAAATGAAATTTGGTTGGTAGATAATGGTTCTAGTGACAGATCGGTAAAAGCAGTAAAATTATTATTTCCAAATGTAAAAGTTATTGAGAGTAAAAAAAACTTGGGTTTTGCTGGAGGGAATAATTTAGCTATTCGAAAAAGTAAAGGTAGATATTTATTGCTTCTTAATTCTGATACAGAAATAACCTCAGGTTCATTAGATAAGTTGGTGAAATTTATGGATGGTTCGGATTTTGTAATTTGCTCTTGTCTTACAAAAGATGGTGATGGGCTATTGCAACCAAATAGTGGAGATTTACCTAGTTTAGCGGCGGTTTTTGTATGGTTGGCTGGATTAGATGATATATTAAAAGGGTTAAGGAAGTACTTACCCTCTTTTCATAGAAATGAAAAAGAATACTATTTGGGGAATAAAGAGGTAGGTTGGGTATCTGGTTCTGTAATGATGATAAAACGTCAGTTGGTAGCAGAGATTGGTTTACTGGATGACTCTATTTTTATGTACGGGGAAGATGTAGAATATTGTTTAAGAGCCAGTAAGGCAGGATATAAAATAGGTTGGACTGATGAAGTGGAAGTTAAACATTTTGGAGGGGGGAGCTCAGAAGACCCAAAATATAAACAATGGGTAGGGGAATTTAAGGGTTTGCAGTATCTGTACAAAAAGTATTATGGACTAATACCAGTGTTGTTATTTAAGTTGTTGGTTTATATATTTATTTTTATAAGGATTATAGTTTTTCTTTTAACTCATAAGTTTAAAATAGCAAAAATATATGGAAAAGTTATCACGTCGATTTGAAAAGATAGTTTTTTGGTTAACAGTATTTTTGTTTGTTTTTATACCACTTTATCCGAAGTTTCCTTTGATAAATATTAAAGGAACTTTTGTAGCAGTACGGATTGAAGATTTATTAATAATGATTACTGTGGGGTTTTGGGTAGGATTCTTGTTGTTATCTAAACGATTTAAGTCATATTTTTATGATTCTTTAAATCAAGTAATACTACTTTTCTTTTTTATTGGAGCACTATCGTTATTTTCAGCAATTTTTATAACACATACAGTCGAGTTTGGGGTAGGTATATTTCATTATCTACGTAGAATAGAGTTGATGATTTTATTACCAATTGTAGTTTCTGTTGTTACTACAAAAAAAAGATTAATTATTTTTTTGGTGCTGCTGTCTGTCATTGCTTTTATAGTTAATATTTATGCTTTAGGACAGCAGTATCTTAATTGGCCTGTTATTTCGACAGGAAACTCTGAGTTTTCTAAAGGTTTAATTTTATATCTTACTCCTGATGCACGGGCTAACTCGACTTTTGCCGGTCATTATGATTTAGCAGTGTTTTTAACAATGTACTTAGTGTCAGCATTGGCCTTATTTTTCTATATTCGTAAAGTTTATCTTAAATTAATTATGATTGGAGCAATTGCTTTATCATTTTTTGTTTTAGTATTAACTGCTGCTAGAGTATCATTTATCGCTGTTTTATTTGGTATGGGTATGGTTATGTTATTGACTGGTCGGAAAATAGGCATATTTGCTCTTTTTATTGGAATGCTTGTTGTTTTGGTTTATCCTTCACAACTACGTGACAGAATGATTTCTACAGTGACAGTTAACATTTTAGATTTGGGTCAACGTTATGTTACTCAAGATGATTTTCAGATTCAAAGAAGTAGGTTAAATATTCCCACATTATCTTTAAAGGTTGCTTCCTCAGATTCAGCAACACCGTCATTTGGTATTGGTTCAGATTTAACACCAGGGGAACCAGTAAACAGTACAGAGCTGGGTGTTTACAGGTCTTTTGCTATTAGATTAGAGCAAGAGTGGCCACGTGCAATCCGTGCTTTTATTAAAAATCCTTTTTTTGGTACAGGTTATTCCTCTTTAGGGGTTGCTGTAGATAATGATTTTTTACGGTTATTAGGAGAGGTTGGATTATTAGGGATGTTTGCTTTTTTAGCAGTTGTTATAGAAGTTTGTAAAAGAATCTGGTATAACTTTCAATCAAGTAGTGGGATGATTAGATATTTTACCGTAGGTGTTTTAGGAATAATTTTTGCATTTTTATTAAATGGATTGTTTATCGATGTATTTGAAGCTTCAAAGGTTGCTTCTCTGTTTTGGATGATTTGTGGTCTCGGTTTAGCTACTGCAAAATTAAGATGAAGTTACTAAAATTTCTTACCAATCAATATTTCTGGCTTGCGGTAATAGTTATTGTGGGGTTTGGGGTTAGGTTATACGAAATTGACAACCCAATTGCTGATTGGCATTCATGGAGACAAGCAGATACAGCAGCTGTTGCCAGAAATTTTTATAAGCAGAGCTTGCCTTCGCCTGACGGCGAAGTTAGGGAGGGCTTTAATCCTCTTTTTCCTAAAGGTGATGATATGTCGCCTGTGGGTAAGGATAATCCAAATTTGAGGCGTTTGCGTTTTGTGGAATTCCCGATATATAACAGTTTGGTTTATTTCCTCTATCTGCTAAATGGAGGTGTAGATGAAAGGCTTGCGAGGATGGTTTCTATCTTCATGTCTTTGGGATCAATAATTTTTATTTACCTGATAGTTAAAAGACATTGGGATAATTTTACAGCTTTAGTTTCTTCTTTTGTCTTTGCAGTTTTGCCTTTTAATATTTATTTTTCCAGAGTTATTTTGCCTGAACCTACCTTAGTCTTTTTTTCTTTAGGGATGTTTTACCTTACAGATTTATGGATTCATAAAAATAGTTTTAAATTATTTTTTTTAAGTTCTATTTTTGCTGCTGGAGCTTTTTTAATAAAACCCATGGCTATATTCTATCTTTTGCCCTTAGTTTTTTCTTTTTGGCAGAAAGAGGGTAGGATTTGGCCTATTCCTAAAAGATATTTCCTTTGGGGTGCCATTTCATTCCTGCCTTTTGTGGCCTGGAGATTTTGGATTAGCCAATACCCTGACGGGATTCCTGCTTCTTCCTGGCTTTTTAATGGTAATGGCATTAGACTTCGACCCTCTTTTTGGAAGTGGATTATCGGAGACAGGTTTGGGAGGGAAATTTTGACCGTTGCAGGATCTATACTCTTTACCTTGGGTGCTATAGTTAAACCAAATCTCAAAGAAGGAAATCTTTTGCATTGGTTTTTAGCATCCTCATTGCTCTACTTAATAGTATTTGCTACGGGGAATGTGATGCATGATTACTACCAAACTTTTATAATTCCGGCTTTAGCTATTTTTACTGCCCGAGGATTTGTATTGTTGGTACGGGGGACTAAAGACTTCTTGCCCCGGCTTATTACTATTCCAGTGGCGGTACTTTTGCTGTCTTTAACTATTTACTTAGGATGGCTCGAAGTTAAGGGCTTATTTCAAGTGAATAATGGCGCTATCGTGGAAGCTGGTAAATTTGCAGATAGCATTTTACCTGAAGATGCCATAGTAATAGCTCCATATGGTGGGGATACGGCCTTTTTGTATCAGATAAATAGACCGGGTTGGGCGATGGTAGTTTCTTCAATTGAAGAAATGAAAAAGAAGTCTGGTGTTACTCATTATATTTCTGTTAATTATGATGCGGATACTAAAAATGTAATAGATAGATATTCTGTTATTGAAGAAAATCCTAGATTTGTCATTGTCGATGTAACACAGGAAAACCCAAAATATAAATCGCTCCCACAAACAGATTAAATGAAAATTTTAATGCTTACTCCATATTTACCCTATCCGACTAATTCTGGTGGGCAAATCCGTTCTAATAATTTAATTAAACATTTGTCTAAAAAACATGAAATTACCCTATGTTCTTTAGTGAAAAACGAAGAAGACCATCGATATACGGAATTTCTTAAACCCTACTGTAAAGAGATTTATGTTTTTAAAAGATCAACAAAACCGTGGACACTAAAAAATATTTTAAAAACCGGTTTTAGTGTCCACCCTTTTGTAGTTGTCCGTAATTTTTCATCAGAAGAAAAAAAGGCTCTATCAAATATTATTGCCAGGGGGAATTTTGACATTATTCATGCTGAAACTTTTTATGTGAGTCCTCATATTCCGGAAACTGATATACCTGTTGTATTAGTTGATCAAACAATTGAATACCAGGTTTATCAACATTATGTCGATAATTACCACTATCCTTTTATGCGTCCTCTGCTTTATCTTGATGTATTAAAAGTTAAGTACTGGGAAAGTCATTATTGGAAAAAAGCAGCGCGGGTGGTAGCGGTTTCTGAGAGAGACGCCAAGGTAATGCAGCAAACTGTTAAAGGTTTGAAAGTAGATATTGTACCCAACGGAGTAGGTGATGATTTTATCCAAGAAGTACCACTTCATTATAATAAAACACTGCTTTTTATGGGTAACTATGAGTGGATGCAAAATTCAGAAGCTGCCAGGATTTTAGCCAGAGAAGTATATCCTCAAGTGAATAAAAAAATAAAGGACGCCAAACTGGTAATTGCCGGTCAAAATACTCAAAAAATAAAAGATTTACAAGCGAAGGGTATTGAACTTGTGAATATTGCAGTAGATGATATAAAGACAGTACAAAATTATTATCATAATAGTGGGGTGTTAGTGGCTCCTTTGTATGGGCCGGGAGGCACAAGATTGAAGATCCTAAGTGCGATGTCCTCGAGGCTGCCGGTTGTAACCACAAAGATTGGGATTACGGGAATTAATGCAATAGACGGTGTAAATGTGTTAGAGGGTGAGACTCCAAAAGAAGTGGCCGAGCTGACTGTTAAAATTTTACAGGATAAAAATTTATACAAAAAAATTGCCGATAACGCAAGAAAATTTGTGGAAGAAAACTATTCCTATGAGGTAATAGCTGATAAGTTGGATAAAGTGTACCAGGAGGTAAGAAAGTGAAAAAAGATAAATTAACAATAGTTTTGGTCAATTATAATTTCGGTAACATACTACTTGAACTACTTGAATCGCTTCTAAAACTTCGAGATGAAATAGATCCAGATATATGGGTAGTAGATAATGCTTCGGAGGATGGCAGTATTAAAGATGCTAAAAAGTTTTTCCCTGACTTACATTACATTGAAAATAAAAATAATCTCGGATTTGGGGCTGCGAATAATCAGGCTTTGGGGCAGATAGATAATGAATATATCCTGGTTTTAAATCCGGATACTAAAATTCCCTCCGGGACGCTATCTTTTATGCTTTCATTTTTAAAAGAACATCCGGAGGTGGGGGCGGCTACCTGTAGGGCTTTAAAAAGTGATGGTAAGATGGACTGGGCTTATCATCGTGGTTTTCCAACCCCGTGGGCTTCCCTTTTATATTTTATGGGAAACGACAGACTTTATCATCTTACCAGTCGAGATATGAATAAAGCGCATGAAGTGGACGCTATTTCCGGATCCTTCTTTTTAACCCGTAAATCTGTTTTAGATAAGGTTGGTTTGTTTGACGAAGATTATTGGATGTATGCAGAAGATATAGATTTATGTTACCGGATTAAAAAAGCCGGGTATAAAGTGATGTATGTGCCGGATGTGCAGGTAACTCACCTAAAGGGAGTGTCATCCGGTATCAAAGAACATAGTGAAGGTATTTCTACTGCTAAGAAAGAGTCGAAAAAAAGAGCTTTTAATGCTTTTTATGAAACAATGAAAATATTTTACCGAAAAAATTTGGCATCCCGCTATCCTTTTTTTATTGATTGGCTGGTGTATTTAGCCATTGATTTAAAGTGGTTGTTGGCAAAGAGGAAAATGCGGGTATGAAGATTGTTATTGACGCGAGGTTTTGGGGTGAGTCGGGAATAGGCCGTTACATCCGTAATTTAGTGGGGGAGCTGGGAAAAATTGATAAAAACAATGAATATGTTTTACTGCTTTTAAAAAAGGATTTGAATATTAAACTTCCGCTAAACTTTAAGAAGATAGAAGCAGATTTTCGCTGGTATTCTTTTAAAGAACAACTTCTTTTACCAAAAATCCTGAAAAAAAATAAACCGGACTTGGTGCATTTTCCCCACTTCAATGTTCCCATTTTCTACAATGGTAAATACGTAGTAACTATTCATGATTTAATTCATCAACATTTTCAAAGCAGGGATACCACTATCCGAAATCCTCTGATTTTTAAAATAAAAAAATTCGGGTATGAAAAATCTTTTGCCCGGGCTGTGAGAAAATCAGTGAAGATTTTTACTCCGTCTGAGTTTGTTAAAAAACAGTTAATTGACCAATGGAAGGTAGACGGTAAAAAAATAATAGTAACTTATGAGGCGGTTGAAACGTCTTTGGTCAATGCCTCTAAATTAGTTGGAAGCCGGGACTTTTATAAGTTGGGACGAAAATTTAATATCAAAAAACCTTACTTATTTTATGTCGGTAACGCACAGCCGCATAAAAATCTTACGAGATTAATAGAGGTTTTTCAGGAAATAGAACAAGTGGTATCGGGGTATCAATTAGTTTTAGCCGGGCCTTCCCATGTCTTTTGGGAAAGGATAAAGCAGGGAATGAAGACGGATAGTATTATATTTCCAGGTTTTGTTACTGAAAAGGAGTTGGCTATTCTTTATAAAAATGCTACCGCTTTTATTATGCCTTCACTGGAGGAAGGATTTGGTATTCCGGTTTTAGAAGCAATGGCTTGTGGTATACCGGTAATATCTTCTAATGCTGC
>QZIP01000004.1 GCA_003599595.1 Candidatus Parcubacteria bacterium | reverse complement strand
CCTCTTCTTGCTACTGCTACCCCAAACCTCATAATTTCCATTGAATTTATCTCGTGTGAATCAGTATTTATTACAAACTTAACTCCTTTTTCTTTAGCCTGCCTGACTAAAATGTCCGGTAAATCAAGCCTGTCGGGAGATGAATTTATTTCCAAAGCCTTATTATTTTTAGCTGCAAATTTAAAAACTTCATTCCAGTCAACTTCATAGGATTCCCTTTGGTTTAAAAGTCTACCGGTTGGGTGACCTAATACTTTTACATACGGACTCTCAAGTGCCTTAATGATTCTCTTAGTCATATTCTCCTTATCCATCCAATGGCCACTGTGAACAGATACAATGGCAAAGTCCAATAATTTTAGAGCTTCTTCGGGTACTGATAACCGACCGTCAGGTAAAATATCCACCTCGAGTAAATTTAGTACTCGAACACTTATGTGTGAGGAATTATATTGTTCAACCAGCCTTGTCCTTGTCTTCACCAAAGCAACCATTTCTTTATTTGTATGATTTGAAATACTTGGTGTGTGATCAGCCACTCCTACATACAAATATCCTAATATTTTTGCCTGTTCCGCTATCTCTTCTATACTGTTCAATCCTAAATCACGCCCCGTTTCAATCGGAAAATTATCATGAATATGCAAATCACCTTTTATATCTTCCTGCTTCACTAAGTCGGGCAGCTTATGAGCCAGCGCGGCTTCAATCTCGCCTGTATCCTCCCTGATTTCCGGCGGAGGAACATCCATCCCCAACAAGTGATAAAATTCTTTTTCCGTTGCTGTCTTAAAAACTTTTGGTTTTTGATTTTTAGCTTCTCTTATCCCGTGTTCAGATAAAGATAGCCCTTTTTTTTCAGCAACTTTCCTTAAGTGGATATTATGGGCTTTTGATCCGGTATAATGTTGGAGTAGGGATCCAAAAGATTCCGGTTTAGTAATAATGAAGTCAAGATTCAAACCTGAAGATGTAGATAAAGTGACTTGTGTCTCTCCTTCTTTTACCACCTGAGAGTCCGGTAAATTTATAATGTGTTCTATTGTTTGTTGAATATTATTTGAAGTAACTGCAAAATCTAAATCCCCAATTGTAGCGACCATGCGGCGTAAACTACCCAGAGCTTCTATCTTTTCCACAAAAGCACTTTTTTTAACATAATCAATTACTTTTTGGGCTTGGTTAAAAGCATATGGTAATAGCATCCGTCCGCTTTTAACAAAAGACATCTGTTCTATTGCCGGTAATAATTTTTCAGCAACTTTTTGGGAAAAACCTTTTTTGATTAATTCACCCGATCTAAGTTTATCTTTTAAATCCTCTATATCTTCAACTCCCAACTGTGCAAGCTTGAAAGCAGTTTTAGGACCAACTCCGGAAATTTCTGTGAACTCAAAAACCTGTTCCGGTATTCCGTTTTTAACCTCTTCCCAATGCTTAACCTTACCGGTTTTAAACAACTCATCCAGATACTGCTGTAAGCCTTCTCCCACATTGGGTATTTGGTCCAGACGACCGGCTTCCCATAAATCCTTCACCTCAACAGTAGAGTGCTCAACGGCTGTCGCCGCATTTTTATAAGCGCGTATCTGGAAAATATTACCTTTTTTGAGAATATAAGCGGTAGCCATATCCTCCAGCATCCTTGCCAACTTTATATTCGTTATCCCCATTAAAGTTAATATAACATATACATGGGGTGTAGAAATTAAGATGGATTGCTGTAATCTATATGATTACCGCCTTATCTACTTTAAATACTAACAACCCTAAGACAAACGAACTAACCTTTTTTTAGAACCGGCATTCCTGTCCTGTGGTTTTCTATTACCACAAAACCAGCAGGTACTTGATCTATTGCCCCGTCTTTTATTTCCTGGGCAAAATAGTAGATTTGCTGATTCTTACCACTTCGAAGACGAACTTCTTTACCGTGGAGATAGTAACTTTTTCCTTTATTGTTGGTATATTGGTAAGCCATAAATCCCTCCTTTCTTTAATAAACTTCCCTCGAAAGAAAACCCTAACCGCTTCCGTTGCTTTCTTTGTGGAAGTGGGTAATCGCCCAAGGGCACTCATGGTCGAATAATCGATTTTCTACCAGCGATTATAAATCGCTTCGATATCATAGCACATTTTTCAGCCATAATTTCAACCCCTTTTACTCTTTAAATTTCTACAAGATACAATTATTTGCCATTATTGCAAAAAGTCATTCTTTACATGGATTGATTACCTCGGCTAGCTTTGTTAAAATGTGGAAGCAACTTGGGGTTGTAGCTCAGTTGGTTAGAGCGCCTCCCTGTCACGGAGGAGGTCGCGGGTTCGAGTCCCGTCAATCCCGCTAGATAGGTTTTTGCCCTTCTTGAAGTCATAGTTTAGCTTGAAGAGGGGCGATAATCTGGGTGTTCCATTCATCAATTCTTCATAGGTTGGTAAACCATCAAAAGCTAGGCTAAAAAGTATGGCTCTTTTAAATGGATCGTCCCCTTGTAACAATAAAATCTCAAGGTGTTCCATGAAATATTTTGCTGACTTAATTAATCTATGCACATCAACCTCTTCCTTTTCTTTTGTGTTTCTTTCTTTTAAGGCATCCTCTATCTTTTGGTCTATTTCTTGAATTTCCGCTTCTGTCTCCTGAATAAGAGGTGAATAGCTTAATGTTTTAATCCTGTCGCTTACCGCCTTTCTTTCACCTCTTAAATTAATAATAAACTGCTCCCAATCCATAGTATCTGTATTTATCTGCTCCATTCTTATTTTCCAGTTTTTCAAAAATCTAAACTCAAAATGGGCAATAAACTTCTTACTAAATTTCATTTGCTTAACAAAGTTCTTGATTATTTCATTGAAGTCTTTTAGAGGCACTCTAAAGCCTTTGTGACCTCTATTACAATGATATGCAGCAAAGTATTTTCCAGACTTACCTCTTGAAGCGCTAGCTAGTAAAGGTTTTCTGCAAATAGGACATAAAGCATATTGTTTATATGGATAAAGAGGGTTTAGTTTGTGCTTCTTTAATTGCCACTTCGGGGAATTACCCTTAAAGACTTTGGCAATCCCATCCTCTTCGATAATAGTGACCTTATCTCTGTTGGCCTTATTAAACAACTCAAACGAGACCAAACCACCATCATGTAATTTAACTGGTTGACCTTGTGTCCATTTCTCTGTGTTTACACCTGCATAAAGAGGGGTTTGAATATATTTAAGTAATCTCTTTATGGTGAGTTTACTACTGCCCATAACTTTAATTATTTTTGACCTATCTTCTTTATCTCTGTAATATCTTTTTCGTGTAATAAAACCCATCTTATTAACTTCTTTAACGATCTCCTGATCAACTTTGCCCTGAGCTCTTAGCTCAAACATTCTGATTATCCATTTAGCTTCGTCTGGATGGGGTTTTAAAACAAACCGTTTACCATGAGGGGTATCTTCTTTAATTGCTATAAACCCGATGGGTGTTGAACCCCTCCAGTAGCCTAATCGAATGTATCTGATGGCAGCTCCAATCATCCTTGTTTGAATATCCCTGACCTCTGCCTTAGCACGCTCAGCTTCAAGTAGTTCTGTAATCCATGTTGGGCTGTATTCAGACCAGGAATATTTTTCTCCTAAGTGTTCCAGAGTATTAACCGTTTGAGTCCCAATAATCCCATATGTATCAATAAGTGTAACCCCCACCTCAGACAAACTAGTTTTCAAGAGACCATAAACAATTGCACCTGCCCTTGTTCCTCGATCTATACTTTTAATAAACGCAAATCGAATGTTTTTAGGGGATTTTTTACAATATTCAATGACTTTTTGTAGGGGTTGCAAAACTAATGCTACACTAGCAGATTCTGTAAAATCAAAGGATTTATCTATGACTATCTTGCAGTTAAACTGTATCTCGATACGCTGTATAGCCAGTTGGATAGTTTTTTCCTGATCGTCCAGGCTATCGCCAAAAACATCTTGCTTGGTAGTAGAAACTCTGCCTATCGTGATTGCATATTCTTTTTTGAGTTCCATTCTTACTTCACATTATCTTGTTTATTTTGTCGTTTCAATAGGTACTTTTTAGGATTTTTTATAACTAAATCTATAATCTCATTAGAAAATAAATCACAAACCTCGTCTAACTCTTTTAATTTTTCCCTTTCTAAGATTGTTTCTTCATCATCCTGGCTACTGCATATCTCACAAGGACATCCATCCATCTCAGCCAGTTCCTCAATTGTCCAGCCTCTTCTTTTATTCATCGTTCCACTTTGTCTCCAACCCAAAAATGTTTTGGGAAGCTTTTAATTGTTCTGGTCTTGATAGCTGATCTATACTCTGCGGAGTTTCTGTCCCGCTATCTTCCTTGTAGGACAGAAACTCGGTAGGGTCTAGTAATAAAAAATTTCTAAATTGCTTATTTATCTGATAATCATTAGCTGTTGTACCTGAACCAGGTATCTTACTTAACACTTTTAAGGCAGTTAGCTCATCTAGTAATCGTCTTGAAGTTTTAGTCGATTTATCAGACGATTCAGATAGTTGCTTGGCTGTTATTTGTCCGTCACTGCTTTGTATTGCCTTCAAAGCCCCTGCTCGATCAGCAGGCATTGATGAAAGAACTACACTTTTAATTACAGCCAATTCTTCTATACCGACCTCCTTTTTACCTACCACAAAGGCTAAATATTTAGCCAACGTCATTAATTGCTGTATAGCTCTCCATGGTTCTTCAATCTGAATTTCTAACACTTCATAATAAGTTGCATCCTCTCCCTTTTCATTTTTAAAGGTAGCGGATTGTAATATTGCTATTCCACGGCATTTAGCCATCAAACCAGTGGCAATTCTTAAATACATTTGTATATTGTTGTCTAAAGGTTTTACATTAAATGACTGTTTTGTTAACTGATTAAGGTAAGATGATGCATATGATCTTGCTTTTCCCTCAAGTTGAGCTCTATCTTGCTCAGAAAAAATCATCTCATAGCTTTGATCTTCGCTCTCTTGAGTAGAAGAGGGCACGATATAACATAAAAAGCGGGGCCCTACCATATTTAGATAATGGGCGTGTTTATTTAAAGTAGCGGGAGTAATACAACCTAACTGCGAAAAGGCACTTTTATAAGTAATATTTCCCCTTCTAGAACTAAATTTAGCAAACTCTTTATCATAAATTCCAACTAAATCTCCGAGAAGCTTTTTAGTCATCTTCTCATCAAGAGAGAAAATTGAAGTCCAGTCTTTCACAATGAAACATTTTTTATCTAAGAGGGGAAGAAGGTCATAAACTTTATTATCTTTAGTAGCTCTTTCTCCTGAGATGAAAGAATTTTGAGTAAGATTATCCAGGTAATATGAAGTTGGGGCATCTTTAACTAATCTAACGATATCTGTTTTGCCACTACTCGGCACACCTACAAGCAAAAGCCATAACATTAACGGATTTTGGAAACTGCTTGAAGCTGCTACTGCCAGGACTAATTTAAGTGCTACCCGAGAATTAGGTAGGAACTGCTGAACTTTTTCCTCTACTTCTACGTAAGTAAGCTGTTGATCTAATAATTTACTTTTCTCTGTACCCTGTGGAATTTCAGTCCCACTATAGTTTTTCTTTTGAGTTGCTTCAGCCTCAATTTTGTTTACTTCGTCAGGATCCATGGCAATGCTCCTTTCGATTCAGAAACAATTAAATCTGCCCTTTTGTCATAAAACTCCCATACTACTTGGGCCAATTTTTTCTTTTCCTGGTCTTTTTCAAAACGGCTTCTCAAAAACCATTCGTTACTTAGGTCTAAAATACGTATAAAATCGTCAATATAGCTGAGGATTTCAGTTTTTATCGGAAGCAGCTTAGTTTCTCTATTTAGCTGATCTATCCTTAAACATCTTTGTAGCTCTTGCTTGTCTTCAAACTCTTGGCTAAATCGTTTATATTCTTCTGTTGTCATACACCTCCTAATATATTTATAAAAAACTCCGGGCAAGGTAGGTTTGCCCGGAGCAGAGTCCTACCTTCTTTTTGTCCACGAAAAATATTCTCATAGTTGGATAGGATAATCACTGAAATTTGGGGGTATCTAAAGTGTCAGTTAATAGCGAAGAACTTCAACATATCTACTAACAGCTCGCTCAATAACATTAGTATCGAAAATACAATGCTTACACTCTTTTTCGTGAGGTTCAAGATTTATATTCGGGCATAAATTATTCCATTTTTCTAAAATCCTGGCATATATACCCTTACCCTGTTTCTTTTCCTCCACCCACATCCAATACCATTCCCTGTCTCTTTCGATAACGGTTTTAGCGTCTCTTCTTAAAGGATGCTTTTTTGATAAGGGTTTTATATTTTTAGCTGCTTCATCTAATAATGTGCTAAATTGTCTCAAAATAGCCTTCTTGTTACCCCTTATTGCCTGTGGGTCGATAAAAACTACAAAGTCACTCTTTGTTAAAATTGGTTTATATTCATCTAGGAGTGACGTGGGCTGCATTAGCACAGCAGAATAACAGTTGATTACGTCACTATCAGTAACTTTGTTATTTTCTGCAGCAGCCATTATTGCTCTCGTGAATCCTCTGGGGTATTTATATTTCTGTGTTAAAGCTTGAGCCTTACCACCTACTCTGGAATTAAGCAAATGGCTAGCCAAATCTGGATACTTTTTCCAGTCCCTTTCTATGGCTTTTTTCAATATTATCAAATCTCTTTGAAAATTTGGGTTATCGAGAAGTAAAGCCAAATCTTTAAATTTATGGTTATCGGTAATTTCGAGTATGATCCTACCCATACTACAAGATTATACTAGTTATTAACTAGTTTACTGAAAAATTTGATCCTTTTGTTACTTAAAAGGATCACCTACATTCTTTAATATCTGATTTATAAAACATATAAGCGGAAGCCGTAGCTTCAAATTTATAATAATTGCTCTCGTCCGTATCTGCTCCGTGATCACCACACGTCCAACCATTAATAACCTCTCCATATTTCGAAGGACTAAAATTATCTCCCCAGAAATATTTTTTATCACCATTAACAATTGGGTATAAAATCAGTTTATCACTTTGGGTATCGTAACCCCCATGAAGATAAGAAGTGTGCCCACAGACCTCCTGTGGTCCTGTAATCACAAAATCTACCAATGACTTTTGAGTATTAAATTCACCAAATTGAATCAATGAAACATCAACGGGGCTATTTCTCTCCCGCTCATTAAACTTATCTCCACTAAAATAATAGTAAGCCATCGCTTTAGTATTTTTAAAAGCCAACTGCTGCTTATTATTTTCCTGATTTCCTTCGTTAATATAAGAGGGAATAATGATGTCACTATACAGGGCGTTGTTTTTTAACAAGGCTAGGTGGTAAACACCCTCTATTGATTGACCGAGGGTGGATCCAGAGCAAGATGTCGTATTTGCTAAATTAAATTCCTTTTCAATGATAGGCTGCTCTATGTAAACTATAATCTTAATATCTTTAATATCAGGTATATCTTTTACTTCTCTTAAGTAAGAACCATTGGGAATTATCTTGGATAAGTTTCTTTGAGGATTATTGTTAGAAAAATACCAAATCACAATTAACCCAATTACAAGGAGCAATATAATCAATAACACTCGCTTAAATTTTTTCATTTGTTGGTAACATTTATTGGCTAATAGCCTGCCACTCTTTTATTGCCTCATTAGCATAATTAACAGCCTTTTGATATCTTCCCTCGTTAACTTTAAGATCATCCTGAAATGAGCTAGGAAAATCAACAGAAACAGATAAAGAACCCATCTGAGAGAAAAGATAATTGTATTGACCCCAAGCACTTCCCAGGTTAAATTCAACTCTTTTAACTTCGGTGGAAACATTTTGGTGAATAATGCTTTGAAGAGGAGATACGATTGAACGACATTGATCTAAAGTCACGTTAAATCCAGTGCGATCACCAGTGGTTATTTGAGAGATTGCCTGTTGGTAACATTTATTTGCGAGGTCAAACCCATAAATAACAGCAGTAAAGTTTTGAGTATAATCTGCACCTGTGATTTGCTTATATGTAGGCTGAGGTACCGAAGTTTGGGACTGTGGAGATGTGTTGCTATATCCTGCTGGTTGAATGACTATTGGTTGCGGAGTTGGACTAGGTAGCTGATTGTTAGGTGTGGGTTGCACAGAAAGGAGGGCAGTGTTTTTGTTTTGGATAGGGGTAGGATTCTTAATGGTTATTACTCCAGCAACCTCACCTTTTAAAGTATCAGTTGATTTTTTTTCTGCTAACCCTATTAAGCTCAGGGCACTAGGATAATTTATATTTCTAATATCGACCTTTTTAAATAGTTCAAGCGCATCTTTATAATTTCCTTTATCAAATATTTCCTTGCCTAGTTCATAGTTTTTAGATGATCCAATAAGTTGTTTATTATCTTCAATTGCCAACCTAACTTCCTCTATCGTTCCACTAGTACTCCATTTGTTCTCTGTTGTATTTAGTTTGTTAATAGCTTCCTGATATTTTCCTTCAGAGGATAATTGTTTAGCCTCTTGTAAAATTATTTGAGTTTGACGATAATCATTAGCTTTTATACCACCATAAATGATAGTAGGCGTAGCGACCATTACAATTAACAAAGTAACAACTATTCTATTTGCTATTACACTGAGAAACATAATTACTCAAAATGGGCATTATTCAGGTTCATATTTAATTTCCAAACCATATTTTTGCACCATTCTTTTTAAGCGTTGTAATCCTTAATAAAGAATGAGTTTCGCCAAAATCGTCTTGGTATATATCATCTCCTCCCATATGTTCAATATCATATCCTAACGATTTAAAATCTTCATCACTCATGTTATTTCTTGTAAATGGAAGATCAAAAAGTACTTTGAAATCACCCGTTTCAGAAATGCCTTTGTGTTCTTTCAGATAACCCGTGATAACCCTTTGATAAATTCCTTTATCTTTTTTTATTCTATCCGTTAACCCAAACTCTAGGTAACTTTCTATCTCATTTTTATCGCCTATTACATTAATCGTGTATATATAGCTACTCCCTAATACATCATGCAGAACGACTGAAGGAGCATCTTTACCTTTTACAAAAAATGCATCTTCACTCACTAAATAGGTAAGTCTAACCTGAGTTTTTGGTGCTATAGTTTCGTGGTATTTCTTATGCCAAATATTTTTTTCTGCTTCTGTCCATTCTTTATATGGCCTGCCTTTTTCAGCACTTTTTATACCTGTAATTCTACCAAACATTTCGCTCTGTAAAACTGATTCTAATGCATCAATATTAAAGGCCCATGAGAACCCCCTACCCCGAGCTTCTTCAATCCTCTTAATTCTTCTATCTAGTGCATAGAAGAAAATAAAAAACAGGATAACAGATATCAATGTCCAACTCATCTCAATTTCATTTCTATCTGATCAGATTGTACTGCTATAGTTAAATGATGACAAGGAGTCTGTCGAGGATGATACTATCAGTCTCTATCATGTGGATATGGGAAAACCTATTACCCACAAAGATGTTCTTAAAAAGTTCGGGGAGAAAATGCAAAAAGTCCGGCAATCCAAAGGAGTTACCCAAGAAGAGCTTGCAGCCAGACTGGCAATGCATAGAACTTACATTGGTTTAATAGAGCGTGGGGAGAGAAATCCAACCATCAGAACGCTTTATAAGATAACCAAAGCTTTGAAAGTTGACTCTAAAGAATTATTACCGTTTTAAAAAACCCTAAAAAATTTCTGCCGTATATAAAAGAGGGCAAATCGTTATTTTTGAAAGTTAAAAGGGGTGTACCCGGGGGTTACTATACTTCTGTTAATAACTCATCAATATTCCGGTTTAGCTTCTCTAATGCCATTTTTGCCTCCTGAAATGTCATTGATCTTATATCTGCCCTTGCAGATACACTAAACTGGTAAGACTTTTTATCAGGATAAGCACCATGAAGTTTTAAAAGCTCAACATTTGCCTTTAAAATAGCATCACTAGACACCTTTTCAGGCTTTGAGTTGGCTAAATTCCCAATGTTTCCGGCGATTACATCTAAGGTTAGCCCCTGTGAGCTTAAGGCTACCTCTAAAGCCTCACGTATGTTAGGCTTAGTTAAGTTCTCTGAGGCTATAACTTTGGCCACATTTGGATCATTAGTGTTATATACTTCAAGAGCTGCTTGCGTGCCATTTCCCGTTTCGAGGTACTTTTTAATAAATAACTTTTGTTTAGTTGTCATTTCTTGCTTTTTTCTAAATCAAACTTATCGTAATAAGAGATATAGTTCATTAATTCGTATCCTAAATCAGTAAGTCTGTAGTGAGGAGTAGTTCGCACACGTTTATCCACACCATCCCTAGGAGTAATGAGTCTTCTCTCCATTAAGTGTTCTTCGCAATTAGCTACAATTTCGAGAAAATCAAGTTTCGAAACCGTCGCAACATGACTAAACCAATCATGGTCAGATGTAAGAGAATTACCACTCTCATTTTGTGGAGGGTTCTTAGAAATATCGTAACAAGCTATAAGGATAAGAACCTCCGTTGAAGATAAAGTTCTCGCCAATTTCATTAGTTGTTGAGGTTTGATGCTATTACGATCATAGATTTTTTCTGAAGCTGAGACTAGAAAAATTTTCTTTAATAGTACAAATCGCTCCTCATCAGGCAAATCCTCATCCAGAAAATTAAGTAATTCAAGTAGGCAGTATTGAGCCTGTCTACTTTTCTCATAGTCTTTTGAGAGCTGTCCTTTATCTTTAAGTGCTTCCCATTCCGCTTTAAAAGCTGAAAGTTTTTGTCCAGAAGCTACTCTTTGAGCTAGGTTAGCAAGGGTCACTAAACCATCTTTGGGTGATGATTTTATTATGCCTGAAATGCCCTGTGTAAGCTCAATTAAGGTATTATGAACTATATTGGGAACATCAAAATTCAAGGCATTCTCTACTGTTTTAAGAAGCCCCTTTTCATCTACCTTTAATATTGAAGAATCTTTTGACTTCACTCATAAATTATACTATACAAATTATGATGAGCCCCTAAACGTATTGTCTACCCACAATTAAGATACTAAGTAAATTATTTACTCGAGTAATATATTACCCCACATTCTTCGGTCTTTAATTTATCTCTTGAAAATGCTAGGTTGGATCATATGCAAAAACTATACCGCTTATATGTAGATGAATCAGGCAACCACTATTATTCAGATAGCGAAGATCAAGAACAAAGGTATCTTTGCCTTAACGGAGTTATTTTTGAGGCAGAATATTATGAAAATGAATTTCGGCCTAACTTTGAGGGCTTTAAACTAAGACACTTTTCTCAGGATGTTGACGACAGGATAATAATATTCCACAGAAAAGAACTTATAAATAAAGAGGCACACTTTTCGGTTCTTAAAGATCCCGAGAAAGAAAAAACTTTCAATGAGGAACTATTACATATTATGTCCGATGCGAAGTTCGGCATAATTACCGTTGTTATTGATAAAAAGTCACACCGGGAAAGATGGGGTAAAAATGCAGCACATCCGTATAACTATTGCTTACTAGCCATCGTACAAAGGTATGTAGGATTTTTGAATTTTTACAACTGCCAAGGAGACGTGCTTGCAGAATCCCGAGGAGGTAAGGAAGATTTACAACTTAAATCCGAGTTTCAAAATATTTACACAAATGGTTCAACTTACGTATCTGCGTCAAGTTTCCAGAAAGCCTTAACTTCCAAAGAAATAAAACTAAAGAAAAAGTTTCATAATATTGCCGGCTTACAGGTGGCTGATATATTTGCTCATCCTTGCAAGCAATCTGTTCTACTTGAGAACAAATGTATCAATAAGTATTGTGGCCATTTTGGTAAAAAATTATGTGAAATTGCAGATAAGAAATATAACAGGAGAGCTGTAATAAATCAGGTTAATGGATATGGAAAAGTGTTTATAAAATGAAAGAGGCCAGCTTTCGCTGACCCTCTCACGATACCCCTTAATGGGACATCCACCTTCGATATACGAATTAAGAATATTATATACATATGTCAATAGGGTTAACAACAAGAAAACAGTAACAAGGCCGTAAGAATTAAGCGGTTATACCGATATTTAGACTTCGGAGAGTTTTATATTGATAAATCAAACTTTCCCAAAGGTGTTCCAGATTTTTTGGATCAATCCCGCTTTTTAAAAAAGGTCTCCCCTTGTGGGAGATTTTTTTGAAAATTTGTGAGGGGACGAGAAGTTTACCTCTTCGAGAGCCCGAGGGCTCCTCAGAGCCTCGAACGGCCTGAGCGATGGTGAGCAAACTTATCCTGAGTACTTCGACTGGTTCGACTGCGCTCACCACAAGTACGCTCAGTATTGAAGGAGTCGAACCAGAGTCGAAGGGAGTCCCGCTATAGCCTTGAGCGAATCCTTCGATTACACTCAGGATGAGTCGAAAGGTCAACCCCGCAAATTTTAATACAAAACTTGTCCAAAAGCGGTATAATACTTCCAAATCGCAACCGAATACTATCAGTATTGACTGGTGTCCTGAGTTTATCGAAGGAATATGTGGGTTTTTTCTTGCTTAAACTTTAATTAAAGTTTTATTTTCTTCTCCTGCTTTACAAAGTTTCTCAGTATAAGAGATTCCTTGATATTGTTCCCTAATCAGTCCAGAAATAGCGTCTGCAAGCCTAATAACAGCGTCGTTTTCGTCTTTAATTCCTCTTACCTTTTCTGTATATATACCTATCTTCCTTAAGGCTGAACCTACTCTGGGTATTTCTGATTTAGATAACCCGTCAATAAATACTAAAGATTGGTAATAAGAGTCATTTCTTGAACACTTATAAATTATTACAAGGATTGACAACTGGTAATTTGAAATACTATATTGTCTTCAATATTATATGTCTCAAGAAATAGAAAAATTCCCTTTAACGCCCTTAACTGCTATTTCTCCCCTAGATGGAAGATATTGGGGTAAAGTTTCTGAGTTGTCACCTTTTGCTTCAGAATTTGGATTAATAAGAGCTCGCTTTGAGGTAGAGGCTAGATATTTAGTGGAACTATCAAAAGTTGGAATTGTAAGGCCACTGGGGCAACAAGAAGTAGAGCATCTTTTAGCATTAGGACCATCTTTAACTTTAGAACAAGGAGAGAGAGTCAAGCAAATTGAAGATACAACTAGACATGATGTTAAGGCTGTAGAAAGAGGGTTTAGAGAACTGCTGGCAGGTACTTCAATGGAGGATTTATCGGAATATGTTCACATTTTCCTAACCTCTGAGGATGTAAATAATCTGTCTTATCGTCTTCTTACCAGAAGAGGAACAGACAGGGTTATAATACCAGCTTTAGATGCTTTAACTGATCATATAATGACAAGAGCAGATCAATATAAATACCTACCCATGATGGCTAGAACTCATGGCCAAGAAGCTGTACCTACAACTCTTGGTAAAGAATTGGCAGTTTATGGAGTTAGGATTAATGAACAAACAAGAGCTTTAGAAAAGCACCTATTAAAAGGAAAGCTAAATGGTGCTGTGGGTAATTTTAACTCCTTTGCAGTAACAGCTCCCGAAGTTGACTGGATTGCGTTTAGCAAGAGATTTGTAGAGAGTGTAGGTTTTGAACCAAACCTTTTTACGACTCAGATAAATCCTTATGATGATTTTGTTGAGCTATTTCAAATTTATCAGAGGGCTAATGGAGTAGTTTTAGATTTAGATCAAGATGCTTGGAGATATATTTCAGACCATTATCTTGCTCTTCAAGCTGTTAAAGGGGAGGTTGGTTCGTCAACTATGCCACAAAAAGTTAATCCAATAGATTTCGAGAACAGCGAGGGTAATTTAAAGTTTGCCAACGGGGTTCTTCAAGTTTTTATTACCGCATTACCTATATCACGTCTTCAAAGAGATTTATCAGATAGTACCCTCATAAGAAATGTGGGAGTAGGACTTGCCCATTCCTTGCTTTCATATAAAAACACTCTTGCTGGCTTTAAGAGAGTGAGTGCTAATGAATACGCTATAGCCGAGGCATTAAACAAAGACTGGGGTATTTTAGGTGAACCAGTTCAACAAGTCTTAAGAATGCAGGGAGTTGAAGATCCGTACACATTAGTAACTAATTTTGTTAGAGGAAGGCATGTAAGCGCTGAGGATTGGAAAAGTTGGATTACAACTAATCTTCCTCAGGGAATTTCTTCGGACGCTAGAAGATTGCTACAAGACTTAACGCCCCAAAATTATCTTGGCTATGCGGTAAAATTAACCGATATGGCCCAAGAACAAATTCGTTCTTCTAGACGGTAATCCTCAATTACTACAAAGTTTTGTACTGATAAATAATCCTTCTTGTACTTTTAACTCCTTAAGTTTATGATAATTTTGTTATGACAGATGAAGATATTAAGAAAATCGGTGAGGAGATGGTTAAAGTTCTGGAACCAGTGTATGAAGATTTAGATTCAATAAAAAAAACTCTTGGTGAACACTCTAAATTATTAAACAAGGAGTCGAAGGACTAAAAGTGTTTGCGTGCGATTGGTTAATTTTATATATTTGACTTGTTTGATATCTTGTAGTTTAATACCATCATAATGAGCCCTGAAGAAGCAAGAATATTTCTAGCAGAAGATGATCCTGGGTGGGCAGAGCTTAACCGACTAGGTGTTACTATAGCTGGTCACCATGTTGTTATCGAGGTGCGTGATGTTAATGAGGGCTTAAATTTAGTCCAAGAAGCCCAACAATTAGGTGTAAATGTAGCTTTGCTTGATGGAAGAATTCCCTTTGGACCCGACGACGGGACAAAATTAGCTGCTGCACTTCGCGAAGCAATCCCTAGTATGCAAGTAGTGGATATCTCGATCTCTGGGGATGCCGTAAAAGGTGCTAATGCTCAAATGCCTAAGGATCGATTTGATATCGGTGAGTTAGGTGAATTAGTAACCGATTTATAGAGGCATCATCAA
>QZIP01000013.1 GCA_003599595.1 Candidatus Parcubacteria bacterium | reverse complement strand
TTTATACACCGACAACTGAAAACTATAAACGTTCCACTTGCAGTGTTCTAAGTCATTAAAAGGAGGTAGTAAGGTTTGCCATTTATTATCAATAGAAAAATTCTCCCCTGTTTTCCAATCAAAAATATGATAGAGTTTAGTACGATCAGAATACATGAGGGTGTCTATGGTTCCCCCCACCCCTAAATGATAATCCCCTACTCGCCATTCTACTTTAACTGGATTTAAAGTGGGATACGTAGCCATAAATTCATCAAATGCTTTCATCTCAGGGGTGGCAGGTTGGCCCAATGATAATGGAATAGGTCCCTTTTTATCACTCAGCATATACTCAATATATTCATGGACTAAGGTTCCGTTTTCAGCGGCCTTAATTCCTTTTTCTTTCCACTGCCGAAGTAATACTTTGTAATCTCCGCCCTCTTTAGCGGCCTTCTTTTTGGCTACGTCTTCCCAGTTTACTGGTTTTTCAAGTTGGCTTATTAGTCCACTAGCTGGACGGAGAGGCTTTCCATTAAGAATATAAGAGTGAGTTAGTTTATCAAACTGTAAACTATCAAAAGTATTAAAATATTTATGGTAACCTTTCAAAGCTTGATAAATTCCAGTCAAAGTTGCTTGCCCTTTCGGTAAAGACCCTCCTATTAGACCCGGTCTCCCTTTGTGGTTAAAATGTCCTCTTGGCATAATAGTACGTCTTTCAGGTATTGGTTCCGTGCTAAACCAGACCTGCACTAAAACAGTGAGTCAGGTTGGTATTGATAAGGAAAAGCTTGAATCTCAATTGATCTCAATTGTTCTAAAGCAATCTTATAACTCTTCTCATCTTTTTCAATACCTAAGTAATTCCTACCTAATTTTTTAGATACAAAAGGAACAGTTCCTGCCCCGCAATAGGGATCTAAAACTAAATCCCCTGGTTTAGAAAAAGAGTTGACCCAACATAACGAAACTTCATAGCCTTTGGCCCACTTATGATTACCATAACTTGAAAATTTTTTACCATACCCAGCCATAAAAGTATCAGCTATCCAGGGGTTAGGGGCAAATTTTCCTTTATTAAACCACATACAAGGGGTAGACCATGTAAATAAGTGGTGCCCTCTTAATTTAGTTGGTTTGCCCATTATCACATAATTTAGAGTCCAAACCCAAGTAAAACCGTAAGATTCAAAGAGTTCCTTTAATAGGAACTCTTTTTTCTTTGAACACCAAACCAACATTGGTTTGTCTCACTTTAGTAAGCGATAGGCCATGTAGGCTAGATTACTATAATCATCTACCTTTTCATAAATAGGGTCGGTAAAAATTAAATCTACAGATTCAGCCTCCAGTTTTTTGCTTAGCTCGACGCTGTCTCCGTACCATATCTCGGTTAAAGTCATACCAAGCATCCTTATATTTGATTCTACTTACTTGAGCATCGCTCACACCATATTTTTTAGCTATTTCAGAAACAGTTAACCCCTCATCTAATAAATCTCTAATTTCGTCTGCTTTTTCCCAATTTAGTTTTAGCATTTTTCAAAGTGTAAGGTTTAATTTCGATATATAACCCAACTTCTCCTACTTTAATTTTTTCACTAGTTTGCTTATAGAACTTATTATCATTAAAACCTAATTTTTTAGAAACTGTATCCATGATAAGTTTAACTGGAGCATCTACGTCTGCTTTAGAACCACAGATACCCATATAAATTTCATAAGCTTCTTCAATGTCTTCCCAGCCTTCTTCTCCTGCCCTAGCCCCTATTATTAAAGATGCTTTTTCTGACCACCCAGTAGCCTTAGCGGTTTTGTACATGTGGGCTTTATTTGTTACAGAATAGATTCCATAACTTTCATTAAGCCCGGGAGGAAGATCAGGAATGAAAATTTTTAGTATCATATCTCACATAACCCACTCATGCACGCTACTTCTTGAGCAGCAGTAGTCATATCCTCTTGCTCAAATTCTTCCAACAAAGCCCAATTGATTTTAGGGAAGGTGCTTGATAATATTTCATACTCTTCTTCACTAATTTCTTCATAGGGCATGTTGTCATACTTATCAGTTTTCTTAGGTAGGAAAGTTAATCCTCCTATAATATCCATATTGTCCCAAATCCAATTAACCAACTTGATAACTTCATGTGGTTCATAAGTGATAGTTACAGATGGATTATGCTCAGTGTAATGTAGTTTATTTAACTTCCAATAGCCTAACCGCTCGTCTAAGGTTAGATCATCATTAGTTAAAGCATGGTCAGGGGCCTTGACTGGGAAAGAGGCTACTGCAGTAGTCATATTATCCCATGTTTGCCCATTCTCTGGTTTGAGGGGAACTCCGCTTGCAAATAAAACTTTATACACCGGACTAGATGTAGAAACCCTGACATTTCTAATATAGTACCTTGACCATCTAGGATTCATTCCAGATGAGCAATCAAGCAACTGACTACTATTTCCAGAAGGCTTTACACAAGTAATAGATGCTGAAGGAACAATGCCTAATTTTTGAGCATATTCTCTATTTATCTCAATCGAATAGTCCCTTAGCTGTTCTCTAATATGACCGTCGTCGTAGATTAAAGGAGGGCAGTCCATCTGCCCCGTTATGTCTACCCCCAATAACCTTTCGGCTTTACAGTTTTCTTCCCACTCAGAACGTAAGCCAGGGAAATAGGTAGCTAAAGATTGAATGGTTCCCATAATAGTCGCCATTTTAACTTTATCTTTTAAACTTTCAACAGTATCATTTTCTCTAGCTACTCCAGCAGTTAGATTGCAAAATTGTTTAGACCACAAATTTATTTCTCCGCATGGGTTAGTGCCTTGAATCAAGTGGCTTGCCCTTCGTTCAGGCGCCAATTCTTGAGCGTTCTTAAGTGAAAAAATGCAAGGCTCTCCATTTTCTCCTCCGAATAAGTAACCCATGTGCTTGATAAATTTTTCTTGGGTCATCGAACCATTGTAAACCACTGAGTTATTGGCATTCCATCTAAAACTATTATAGTCTCCTTGTTTAGCCTTTAACATAGAATCATCTTCTAAATCAAAGATAGAAATCATAGCTGTCCGTCTAATCCCACCACTTACTGCGGCATTCCCTAATGAACAAGCAATATCGTGAGCTTGAATAGGGGTTAGGCGTTCTTGCTTATCATACCAAGCTTTCGTTAGAGTAGAGACAATGAAGTCTATAGTCTTCTTGAAAATCTCAGGGCCTGAAGCCCGACCCCCTTTGGTTTTTAATGGAGCCCCAGTAGGTCGTATCTGAGAGTAATCAAAAAGAGGTATCTGACCTTGATAAAAGAAAGCCTCAAATAAATGCCTAATCGCCTGTTGCCAACCTTCGGTAGTGTCGGGAATTACAAAATTGTCTTGAGTAGATTTAAGTGAAGTAGGGAGAGGAGGAAGCTGCTTGATAAACTTATCTTCTACACTAAATCCTACCCCACACCCATTCATAGAGATAAGTAATATCTCATCGAAAGCTCTTAAATCGTCTATCCCTAAAAAAGAACAATTGTAAATACAAATATTGGTTCGTCTAGCAGGAGGTCCTGCCATAGCCAATAATCGCATAGAAGGCATAGTGCGTAGATTGAAAATATTAAATTTTATATCTTCATATACTAACCGATCTAATCTATCTCCCCCTAACTCATATAGAAAGTCAACTGCCCTGTTGACTGTCTCTTCCCAAGTTTCTCTGCGACCTTTTTCCCAATCAAATCTTGAATATTTGTCATAAAACTGAAATAACTGTAGCTCTGTAGCAAAGGGATTCACAATTAACTCCTATGGTAAAGATTATGATGGTAATGACATAGTACAGTCAGATCAGTCAACTTTTCCCTACCTAATCTAATGTAAGTTCTATGATGAACTTCTAATCGAGAAGTGGTATAACACACTTGGCACCGATTAGAAGCCCACCATAAAACTACTCGGCGCTTGAACTTCCAGGCTTTAGATTCTAAATAGGAATTATAGTTTAATCGCCCTAAATAGGACCGAATAAACCAAAAGAATAAACTGCAAAGGGTCATGGTTGTAATTCTAAGGGGACAGGTAATCCTGCCGCAGTAAGAATGTGGGAAAGTGCTTTCTTGAACAACTCATCTCCTTCATTTTCATATATCACTTGAAGAACATCTACCCTACAACCGTCTACAGTACAAGCATAAATTAAGCCATTATCAAAGCTTAGAAAATAATCATCTTCTCTATGCCTATTTCTTGTTCTATCTCCAGCTAAAGCACCCTGTAAGTCATTTTCTGTTGCGTAAGGGTCTCTCAAGGCAGACCAAGCCTCAGGGGACATTTGATTCCTTTTAGCCGCAACTCGGCAAATAGATAGTTTTCCATACTCACAGTCATTAGGGTCAAATTTTACTGCTTCCCAAGCCTCCTCTTTAGTTAGATCAGGTTGAAGTAATTGACCATAATCATCTCTTTTGGGAACAAAAACATATTCAGGATACTCAATTAAGCCTTCAGCTTTCCAATCTTTATAAGTGATAATCTTATTGTCAATGGTAGTTTTATGAGGTTCCCTAGTTGCCCGTCTTTTAGTGTATGCTTTAGCCCACTTATAGAAATCATGTTGCCAAGGAGCTTTGGCCTCTAAAGATAAAGACCGACCTTCATGATTATTAGTTGAATCCCAAATCTCCCAAACGTGATAAAGAACTTTGGCTTGAAGCATAATGAGATGACCTTCAAGCTCCTCTACTGACTTTAAGTTTTGACCTATCTTTTTAAGCCAATCTTCTTGAACTTCTGAAGGATAATCAGTAATATGATAAGATTTTTCGACCAACTCTGAAGTTTCTTCCGGAAACATTTTCACCCCTCTAATAGAATATTGGAATCATACCTGATTCTAATCGTTGTTTAGCTATCTTTACTTGTTCTATGTCTCTCTCAATTCCGAGAAACTCCCGCTTGAGACGTTGACAAACCAATCCTGTAGTACCTATACCCATAAATGGGTCTAAAACTAAATCGCCTTCTTTAGAACTGGAGACAATAACTTTGTAGAGCAACGAACTAGGCTTCTGAGCAGCATTTATCCTTTTTCCATTGACTACTATTTTCTCTTTTTGTAACTGACTTGGGCCAGGCAAATACCACTCTGCTCTTGGTTGTTTATTGTTATTTTCTTTTTTCAAAAATTGGTAGTTAAAATAATGAGTACCCCCCTTCTTTTTACACCAAATTAAAGACTCATGAGATTGACAAAACCTAGTACCTGAAAAATTAGGAGTCGGGTTGTCTTTAATCCAAACTATGTGGTTTAATATCTCAAAGTTTAATTTCATCAAGGTATAACCAATGATAAACGAACAGTGGTAAGTACAAGAAACCCACAAACTAGATTTCCTTTTCATAACTCGCCTAACTTGAGTTAGCCATTGCTTAGTAAACTCTTCATAAACATCTAAACTTGAAAATCTATCCCAATCAGTATCTACTAAATTTTCATAAGTAGTCCCGTCGGGTCGTTTCAGTGGGTTTTTTAGTTGTAAATTATAAGGTGGGTCAGCATAAGCAAGGTCAACTGTCTCATCTTCTATCTGACTCAAAACCTCAATGCAATCACCCTGTAGTATCATTGGCCGCCATAGGAACTTGAAGATAAGTATATTTTTCTTCTTCTAAGTCAAACATTAAAAACGGTAAACGAGGCCCATAAAATTGTAACTTAACCTTTTCTGACTTAACGGTGGGCAAAGCTTCAAGTAAAGTTCCTGGATGAAGCAAAATCTCAAAGTCATCACCAGTTGCTTCACAGTCTAAAGGTTGAACCATATCGCTTACCAACTCAGGTATTTCCATAGAAAAAATAACTCCGTCCTGAGTTTTAGCCAACTTTGCGTAGTTAATTTTGCCTGCCTCTGTAGCAGCATCTGAGTAAATTTTGCATACACTCAGAGCATTATCAAGAGCCTTTTTATCCACCAATACTTCCAGTTTTGTTCTAGCTCTCTTAGCATTCTGGATAGACTCAAGGGCAATCGTAGGAAACTCTCCGGCTAAAGTATTGATAATCACTTCCCACTTACTAATAACTTGCCCATCTAAAGTCTGTTGGGCCCTAAACCCAGTCCAATTACCAAATTTTACTTCTAATACATCGCTTGCTGATAGACCAGAAATATTAGACAAAACAGACATAACCATCTTAGCGTTTGGTGTTCCAATGTTCCCTGGAATAGTCAATCCTTCCATTAAAGAAATCCTATTCCCATCTCCTGTAATAATATAGTTAGAGTGAGGGTTGACATGAAAACCTTGCAAGATACGTCTATCCACTAAATCGCTAACTGAAACCTGCAATCTTTGAAAAGCCTGAACCAACTTAGCCTTATCTTCAAAACTGATAGGAGAGTATTCTAAAACTTCAGGAAATTTGGGAAATTCAGCAGGGTCCATATAAATAGGGGAATGTCTGCTTTTACCTTGAGAAATAGACAATCGCTTAGTCTCTCCCCTACCTAACTTAAACTTAATAGGATTACTACATTGCCCATCTTCTTTATAGTGAGCATCTGCAAAAGTAGGAAGTAAGTTAAGTACCAATGAATCAATACAAACTTCCCCAGGTTCTACTACTTCAAGAGGAATAGATATAGAAACATACATATTGGTATCTGTTCCTCTTGAAGTAAGCCAACCTTCCTCTGCCTTCATGTAAACAGTTTTAAGAATTTCCCGAGTAGCCTTGGTAGCAACTGCTTGTTTAACTAAGTTTGTCGCTTGAAGCAACTTATTTTTACTAACTGAAAATTCCATAATTTATCTCCTAAAACAACGATAGTGGAACAGCTTTGGGTTCGACAGCGTTTAATATTTTTTCAACTTCAGATTGATAATATCTTAAATTAACCCGATAGTTGTTAAATGGGGCTAACTTATCTATCTCGTTAGCCACCCTAACATTAGTTCCTGCCAAAATAGATATCTCTCGATCTTGGTCTTTTTTAATTAAAACCCCTCCTTCTTGACAAGCATAGTACCTATTGGTGTGCTGAAGAACCTCATCTCCTTCACGACTTCGAAGAATACAAGCAAACTTTTTGTTTACCCTTTGAGACATTAGAAACTCAAAAATGTTATCTGCCTCAGCAAGGGTTTGCTCAACCCCAATATCCTTGATAAAATGGTTGGTGAGTGCTTTAGGAACTATTTCAGGAGTATAAGATTTCATTAGGCGCCTATATAAAGATGTGTCTGACCTAAGCTCAAAGATTCCTTTCCGCTTAATCTTATCCCCTTTAGCAATATAGTTATTCACGTCTCGCCTAATATAACGGTCATAGGAAGAATACTCTAACTTAAACCCACATCTTTTTTCCCACTCCTTACAAACTTGATAATACTCCTCTAGGCGACTTCGGTCAATAAAACAAATAACCCCATCTGTATTGGCTGAGATAACAGTAAAACCATGAATAGTTAAAAGCTCTACCAATGATAATAAATAAAGTTGACCGGAAATAGTCACTGAGTAAAACGCTTTGGGGTCATAAAACCAATAGTCTTTATTCCCCAATTTTCCAAAAACAGCATTGATAGATATTTTCAAGATGTCAGCTTTAATCTTATCCCCTTGAGCTTTTGCTTCAGTTCGCTCACGAGTCATATTCCCAAATAATTCTAAAAACCGATTGGATAAATGCTCAGGTTTAATGTTATTTTTGAGAATGATAGCGGGATAAAAACTAGTTACATCTGCATCTATAATAATTTTTTCTTCAGTTGAGTAAAACTTACCCGGGTTATCCTGAGTATGTAAACCACCTACTCCTAAGTTGAAGGTTAGATTAGCAAAACGAAGATTGCGCTTAAACCCACCAATTAAATCTATATCTTTAATTTCATCCAAAAACAACTTTAGTTCGTTGGTTTGAAAACAAATATGCTTTCCTAAACAGTCTTCTAAAAGAAGCCGACTTCGGTTGGTTCTTTTGGCCTTTAACTCTTTAACTGAAATTCCTTCTGCTGAACTATATAACTTTTCAAAAATTACATTGGGAATCTTACTTTCAGATTGAGTAGTTACATCTACCTTATAAATTTGATTAACTCTTTTCCGCAAGTCAATTTCTGGTTGTAACCTTTCCCACATTTCAACCAGAGGTAAGACATCATTCTCATTGTAGGATAAAATAAGAGGAATATCCTCTTTCTTGATAATAGCATCGTGAGGCAGGGGCAAGTCTTGGACTTTCGGCCATTCCAAAACAACAGTAACTTGTTTTAAGCCTACTTCAAGGCCAACCAACTCCTTAAAATCTATACTTTTATACTGAGTAGATTTTCTTCTTAGGGCAAAAACTGCCTCACTTTCTCTTTCTGCAATAATTTTCTGACCTAACTCATATAACTGCTCACATGAATAACCTTCGTAAAGAGCATTAAGAATTACATTATCAAAATACAGATTATTGTACCCAACCAGAGTGATAGGTCTATCAACAAACTCCCTAATTTTTTGAGAATCATTCCTATCTTCAAAAATTAAGAAGGTATAGTTGTCAAAGACGTTGTCCACATTAACGAAGATGACCGAAAAGAAATTCTTAAATAACTCAATATCGAAAGCAAAAATACTCATTCTTCAAAATCCCATTTCTCATCAAACGCTGGAAAGGTATGCACTGTTTCTGTAAGTGGTTTCTCAATGGCCTGCTGATGCCCAACTAACCTATCATATAAGTCAGAATAATCTACAATGGTTCGTCTTTCAGGATACTTCTCAAAGTAAACCTCAAATACTTCCTTGATAATCCTTAACTGGAGGTCGGTCAAATTAACTCTCCGTCTCGGACTTCTCCCTTCCCAATCTTTTCTACCTCCAGGGGATTCTGGATTTTTAACCACTTTGTGTTCCATAATTTACCTCAAAATAAGGATAGTGGAAATACATTAGCATACTCAAATTTAGTAGCATGATATTCAACTATTAGCTCATGTAATACCTCAATATTTTTCTGATCTAGTAAGTTAAAATCATAACCCTCTGGTAGAGGGTAAGGAATACCGTGTTCCCTCATCCAATCGGGGAACCCAATCGCTTCTGCGTCATAAGGAGAAATGGATTTGGCATTTCTTTCACTAATCCACCATCTTCCCCAAGGAGTGATAATCTGTCCAAACCTTGACCCACTCCTCCAAGAGAGGGCATCGCACGATTTCCAAGGAAACCGCTGGGCGAGCTTGGGGTCATTAACTCCCATAGCATGAAATTGATGATTAGGATATTTTTGAAATGTTTTAGTTAAAAAAGGAATCCAGCTTTTCCAATTCTGACTAACCCCCGCCATGCCTCCCAAGCAGATATAATTACAATGTTCTGCATATTGTTGCATGACTTCCTGTTCCTCTCCCGCATGAAAAACCGGGATAGGGTTGAGGCCTTTTTCTTTCAGATAATACCAATTTTTAAGAGATTGAAAACCTTCTTTATCTGCAATTACATCCAGAGATATATAGTAAGAGATATACTCCTCTCTTTCCTTGATAAAAGACGCCAGTTCGTCTATATCAACTATTCCTCCACTATTAAAAACAGTAAAGGCCCCACTATCTACAAAAATTTTCTTAAAACCTTTTTTGATAACTTTATCTACCCCTTTCTTTTGAGCAAAGGTACACATAACCCCAATCTGTTTTTCTTCAGGGAGCTTAGAGTTAAAATCTAAAACAAAATCCATCATTCTTTCAGTAGACGCCAAACCAGCCAAGTAAAGGTCCATTAACTCACTATCTCCTTTGCCATTTTCAAGGCATTATCTTTCATAGGCTCCATCATATAATACCATTCATCGTGGCTCATATAAGGTCTTCCTTTTAAGAGAACCATCGCTTCATGTAAAGATTTATCGTTAAACCCAGAACTAAAATCCCAAGAGTATTTATATCTATTTGGAATGTGAGAATAAGCAGGATGATTATTTATTAGAGGAGTGAGGCCATAAGACAGTAAATCCAATACCGCATAACCAAAGGTTTCAGATTTTGCACTACTCCAAGCATACCCACCAAGACAGCATAAAACCTTCAACTCATCTTGATTCATTCGACCCAAAAACCTAATTCCTAAACCTGGATCTGTTCCTTCATCAGTCACAATAAATTCAGTTCCCATTAACTCACTATCGTTTCTACAGGCCGCTACAAACTTGATAAAATCTTCTGCCCCTTTATCTTTAGTGAATCGGTGAGCATAAATAACAGTATTACTAAAAGGAACATGAGGCCTAACTCTCTCTTGAAGTAAATTAGTAGGCCATAAGGTAACTGAAAACTTATTTGCTAAATGGGCGTCTGGCCCAACTATCATATTTTTTAGCCAATCGTAAGGTAGTAAAATCTTATCATAAGCTGACTTCAAAAAACGCTCATAAGCAGTTGCATTATGTATCTGTTGGGCTACGTCATCTGGTAACCAAACTGTTCCGTGGCACAAACCCACAAATTTAATAGCTGGATTTTCAAGCCCTTTCTTCCACAAATAAATAGGGATGGTCATATTCCAATAATCTACAAAAAAGACCCTATCGTAGTTGCTTAAGTTTAAAGTAACCAACGTATCCAACCAATTCTGAACCATCTCTGGTTTATTGGCTTCCATAAAGAAATCTGTATCCCCACCACACCTATAAATAGTATGCCCTAGTTTCTCTATCTCATGGAGTATAGGGAGAGTAGTGGTATACTCATGATAACCCATATAACCTACAACTAAAATCTTCATAATTCCGCCTTTAGTTCATTTTCCCAATATAGCATCTCATCAAAACTTACCATCTTTCCTTGTTGCAATGAGATTAACTGCTTATCAAATAAATCTTCCTCCCAATTCAACTTTCTGCCGTTGACAAATAATCCATTCTCCCCAAATCTACTACCTGAAAAAGTAACTTTTGACAATTTAGTAGAACCAGCTCGATGAGAACAAAAATACCTAAACCCAAACTCAGCTTTAGCTTTTGAAATATATTTTAGGTCATATCCTTTGCTAATTAAAATCGAAAAAAAGTGAGGACAAAAGTCTAACTCAAGTGGAATATCCCACCCATTAGGAATCTTGGGATAGCACATTCTCAGAGAACTAATCTTATCAATGGATTTTAACTTTGAATGATAAATCCATTCTGCGCTTACAAAAAGCCGAGGATTAGACATACAAAGCATTTCTGTTGAAATGGGTTTTTCTACTAAAATCTTCCCCGCTTTAGTTCTTAATGCTTCTTTCATTAGGGAAAAGTGAGTTGTAGGGGGAGTGGCAATAATGATAATATCATTGGGGGTAATAGGTAACCCACTCAAACTCGTTTGGTAAATACAATTTTTCTGAACTGGGACTTCTTCCTTAAAAGTTTCCCAAATATTAATCCATTTAGATTTAGCTTTTTCAAGAATCCCTTCATCTAAATCAACTAAAGCTAAAACCTCAAAACCCATTCTTTTAATGGCACATACATGCGCCATTCCAACCCCCCCAATCCCAACTACGATAAATTTCATCGTATTACTCCTACTTGTTCCATATACTCATTTTCACCATAATAGCGAAAAGTGTGGGTTTGAGTTTTGGCCCACTCAATATACTCATCTACCGCATCTTGTAAATTCCCAGTAGGAACCCAACCTAAATTACACAATCCTTTAATATCTGAAACAGCGTGCCTCGTATCCCCATATCTATATCTGCCTTCTCTTATGGGTTCAATATCTTTCAAAATCATTCTAGCGTACTGATTCAGAGTTATGGCTTTCCCACTACTTACGTTGAAACTTTTATAATTGGCTATAGGATTATCAAGCACAACCAAGTTGGCTTGAACTACATCTTGAATGGGGGTATAATCCCTTAACTGCAATCCGTCCTCATATATTTCGGGAACTTTATTGTTAAGTAAAGCTTTTGTGAAAACCCTAAGTGCCCCAGAATAACCATTAGCGGTTGATTGCCTTATACCTTGAGTGATAGAATACCGCATAGCAACTGTAGGAATATCGAACCTCTCTCCTGTCCTTAAAGCAAATAGTTCCCCCGCATGCTTAGTAAGCGCATACTGATTGTAAGGATTAGAGAAAGTTTCCCTTGATAATACGTATTCTGCAAAGTGGCCGCAGTCGCAAATTATATTCCATTGCTTGGTCTTAAGTTGCTTATCTTTACGAGCCTTTGGGTAAAATGTTTTCTGACAATGAGAACAGCAATATTCACCTTCCCCATAAACCGCTTGAGAAGAGGCCATTATAACTTTATGCAAAGCTTGTTTCCTAGCAACAGCAATCTCATAAATTAAACTAGTAGAAACACAATTCACTCTTACGAACTTTGAAAAGTCTAATAGATAGTCTTGATAAGCGGCGAAGTGATAGATTGCATCTACTCCTAACATAGCCCTAGCCATAGTGGGAGGGTTAGTAACATCCCCTACAATCAAGTCTGCCGCTTGATTATACCAATCTGGAACCAAGCCTTTATGGGTACTTAAGTCGTCTAAAATAACTACTCTATGCCCTTGTTTGAGTAGGGCGTCTACAGTATGGGAACCAATAAATCCCAGGCCACCAGTAACTAGTATTTTCATTTGAACACTGGGTCCTTCAACCCACTCCTTTCAAAAGCCTTCTTTCTCATAAAACACGGCCCACAGTTACCACAGGGATAATCTAAATCACTATAACAACTCCAAGTTAAATCGTAAGGAACCCCTAACTCAGCACCTATCTTTACTATCTCATGTTTCATGTATCTTGATAATGGCTGAATTAGTTCAACCTTCACCCCATTCTGAGTTGCGTAAGGCAAGATAGCATTAAACCTTCGCCCAAATTCTTCTTCATTGTCTGGGTAAGCCCCACTCTCTTCTAAATTCCCACCAAACGCAATATAAGAAAAACGATTAGTTTCAGCGTAAGCAGTTAATATTGATAGCATCAAAAGGTTACGAGCTGAAACCCAATCCATAGCATACTGAGTGCCGTCTATTTGGTCATGATGATAGTCTCCATTAGTTAAGGTTCCATTCATCACCCCCCTAGGCATATCAATAACCCTAAGATCAAACCCACCAGCATCAGCAATCCTATGTATCCTATCTATCTCTTTGCCTTCTGCTAAACAACCATACTTAAAATGAACCAAGGTTACTTCATAACCTTGGTTTTTTAACATCCACGCTACAGTTGTGGAATCAAGCCCCGCTGACGCACTAACTAAAACTTTATTGTTTTGATACCTAGGTAAATCAATCCTTTCTATAGTCATATCTGACCAAATTTTCATGGCAGAATAAGGTTTCATAGGTACACTAAAATCTGGTAGCATTTCAGGGATAGAAGCAAACATAAAACCTTTTTCTTTTCTAATGAAATAGATGGGTTTATAGTTGCAAGCAAGAATAAGGCCGTTATGCCAATAGGCTAAAGCATAACTACCTTTTATTTTGGATAAATTTGGGACAATTTGGGAAAAACTTCTGTCTTTGAAAATAATAGGGAGAACCATACTATCAATGGGGCAATCAGCAAAATCCTTGTCGTTGGCAATAATTCCGTTATGAACAAACCCATCGTACGGTTGTAGTAAACTATCTTTACTTTCAGCTTCTGTAGTAGGGGTGGCCCTAAAGTTTCCCACCACTATGCGTCCATCCACCACCCATTCTTTTATTTCTGAAGTTAAAGTAAAACCTCTCTTTACTCCTGAGGGCCTCCAAAATCCAAAACCATCTCGCCCTCGAAGGTTTCCATTTTCAAGTATAAAATATTTATCCTTGGGGTCAACGTCCCCAATCCAGCCTAAAATTCCGCACATGGTTACCTCACACTGAATATAACTTAAAGGGGATATTAGATTGTTTTAATTTAGTGATAAAATCTTGGAGATTTTCAACAGTTGAAGTTGACACTGCATACTGCCCGTCTGATAGTAAGTCAACCCAATCTCGTTGGTTGTCTGGGGAAATTTCTGAACAGGGATACTGTACTGCAACCTGCCCTTGCAAACCTTGCAACCGCTTATTTTTCTCCCCTGGAGATAAATGAGGAAACCATGTGGGTTTAGTAGAGAGGCCAGCTCTAGTCCAATTACTAAGTGCCTTCTCTTCTGTGGGCCGACTAACCAACTTACCTTGTTTCATAATTCCTCCTACATTTAGGACATCTTGATAATAATTCTTGTAAAGACTTTTGTTCGTCTATGTAACCTATCTGAAGGATAGCTACCTTGGAAGGAATTATTAGAGAGGAAATGTGCCGGTACCCGCGACGCGTCATCTCCCCAACTAATTCATCATGACGGCTTTGTAGGTTGTGAATCTCCAATAACCCCTTAGTCAAAAAACCGTCTACACTCTTGCCACTAACAATAGACCCCAAAAACATGTGGGTTTCTAAATGCTCACCAAGCAAATGTTGCCTACACATAATCTTGGGATCTACTTTCCACATTCTCACTGAATAATCTCAACTTCACACGGTTGCCCGTATCGTTCCATTGTCTTAATCAAACCATTGACTAAAAAATCTGGCCCTGTCTTGACTACCATTCCATTTTGATCCATTGGGCACAAGGTGACCCAAGCCGCATGCTGAGATTTTGGAACTTTCAAAAAATAAGGCGCTGGGAACTTTACCGCACGATTGCCCTTCAATCTTGATAAATGTTCCTGCCTCAAATTTTCGGGTAACCAATGTAAAAAAGTCATAATTTCACCTCGTTATAATCATAAGGATTATAACATAAGGCGCTAGTATTGTCAATAGCCTTTTCTCTTTGCCTCATCTATTTCAGCGTCAGAAAATGGCCCATAATTCCATTTAGTAGGGTTCCCATCTTTATCAGACTCTTCTATTTCAGGACCCACTAACACCCACCACCTAAGACAAACTTGACACTTACACCGATAGTGATGAGTACTTCCTGTAGATAAGGTATCTACATCTACCCCTTGTTTTGATAAATTCTCCCTCATTCGGTTTAGTAACCGACCTATATGTGGGTTGTGAGTCATACGTGCCTCCTTAAAAATCGTCTTGCTCAATATCTGCAAATAATTTACCAATAGGTAAAGAAACATCTCTGAAAAGAGTGTAAGCCGCCACCCACTCAAAAGGTTCCTCTCCCATTGGGTAGTCTTTGTTTTTTTCAATCAAA
>QZIP01000041.1 GCA_003599595.1 Candidatus Parcubacteria bacterium | reverse complement strand
AAGCATACGAACCGTCCCCTTGCTTCCTAGCACCATTGGCACATGAGAGATATGGAGGTCAAAATGCATATAGAATATCTAAAGGTTTTCTATGAAGTAGCGTCGGCAAGGAGCATATCAAAGATTGCGAACAGTTCTCACATATCACAACCGGCCTTAAGCCAGCAGATTCAAAGACTGGAAGATTGCATGGGCTTTAAGCTGCTTGAAAGAAGTAACAAAGGGGTGGAGTTGACTGAGGCGGGGCATATAGTTGAAAGATATGCAAGATTCCTGACAAAAGCCTATGACAATATGGTTGAGGATTTGAACAATATAAGAAAAAACAATAGCACGTTCAGGATTGATGCATGCCCAATTATTGCCATATATGCGCTTCCTTGCACCATATATAAGATAAAGGAACAGTTTCCCAATTACAATTTCGCTCTTACTTCGGATTTCTCGGATGTTGTAGAGCAATTGGGGAGAAGAGCTTTTGCTAGCTTTTAGTAATGGTCATTTCCCATACTCCATTCATGATTCCTTCCACGGCTAACGCGGTGATACTCCGGGGAGCGAAACCGGTGTTTGCGGAGATAGAGGAAAACACCCTCAATAATGACGGAACCTATAAATCCGTACAGCATATAAAAATACAGTACATGGAAAAGAAAATAACTCCGGACAAATATGAATAAGGTCGGGGTTATGCCCTTTCCATATCCAAACCCGGAACATCTGGAGCCCCTGTTTCGTCATGAAGTGTTGAAGCTTTTGAAAAAAGGGGAGAAAATAACCGGGGCTGTTATTGAGAATATGATACAACTTGTAATGATACAGCCTGTGATGAATCATTCGGTAATGTAATATGGAACGACTACACTCATCAGATGCCTTATGAAGACTGAGTTCCTGTGATGGCTTGTTTCAGCATGCTCATTTTTTATAGCTGGCGGTCCGCCTGAACCGTATGTTTGGATATGGAGGTCCGCTTGAGCCTCATGTATTACCTCGCCGTCAGCTTATCACACGAAAATGATATGAAATACCGGCCAAAAAGGATTCATAAGGCTGTGTTATCGAAGAACTGGAAAAAGCAAATTCCTATCCAATTATATGTTTCCGAGTGAACTCCTAGTCAATTCCAAAAACTTTTTAGTCAACATACTGATATTGCTACAGTCCAGCATACCATTAAATCCTGCAAACATAGGAAATGTAAATCTCCAATACCCTCCAAGTTTCCACTTCTCCTTAGGTGGTAAATAACCCAAATTGCCATTTGCAAAACTTACTGGAAAAGTGTATCTTAAAGGACTTAGACGTTTTATTTCAAAACCTGTTTCACAAAACAATTCCAAAGAATGCATGCATAATGCTATGTCATTCCAACTGAATATCTGGACATAATGATCCAAAGGTTTTAATTTAACATTTATCTTATCCTTAAGTTGATTCTTGCAATAATCAACCATTGGTTTAATATAGCGTAATTTCTGCTCCAAATTAAACTTCGGGGGTAGATTTACTGTTGTATGTGCCTTACCAAACCAGCATTCTTCTGGATTAGTGTGCAAAGTGTCTTCATAGTCCTCAATATCTTTAAGAAACCTTCTTATTTCATCTTTGTCATATTCAATAAGACTAATTGGAAGAGATGTATATTCTTTAAAGGTCTTAACCTGTTTTTTAAGGGTAATGTCCGGAATAATCCGCAAAACTTCTAACGCAAGCTTTTCACCTAGCTCTTTAGCATCTTCCCATGTACCAAAAAATTTTACCGGATTTGTACTACCTGCTGACCCCTGTAGAAATAATGCTGTAATACAAGGTATCTCTTCTTCAATTTTTTTCGAAGCAAACCCCGGAAAATCCCCATGCATGTAGTTCCCTTCTATGCATGTTGCAGGGTGGCACGAAAAATTATATACCACAGCTATTGGATTTTCTTCCTTATCACTTAAAAGAATAGCACCAACTTCATTGTCAACAGGTTCCCCACTACACCGTCCTACAAAAGGATCGCGTGCAAACATTATTCCTCCTAAGTGTTTCTCATTAGGATAAAATTCCTTTGGTGTAACTTCTGTAATAGGATAACATCGGTTATATGATATATTATTGCAATACCCTTTTATTGCCCCTATTGATGCAGGTTTTATACTATCATAGGCCTTTCTAGCGGTCTCTGCTGATTTATGTACTAGTCTTTCCGTGTAACTCCAGTCATCCGGAAACATGACTGGCGAAGAATGAGTATGTGTACTGCATACTGCTATACAATCAACACCTACGCCCAGTTCCTCTGACACCTTTTTTCTTATTCTGTCAGCAAGCTTTTTTGGTGTAGCACATAAATCCAGGCTTATTATAACCATCACATCTTCATTATTAATGGTTATTAATGTTCTTACATAAAGAGGAGATACTGGTCCTCCCGGAAATGTATCACTGTAGTAATTTCTCTCATTTTTAGATTCCTGCTCATCTCTTGTTACAGTTATGTCTATTCTAGAAGCACCTGCATAGAACTCACCCATTTTGCTCACCCTCCTTCAGGCCATGAACATTTGTCACATGTACATAAGCCATAGTTTTGTGGCGGATATCCTATAAATTGTTCCCATGGTGGTGGATCATTTGCCATACACCTGTGATATCCTTCAATTACTCCTGCATATGCCGGACAATCTTTTCTAGGTTTTTCAGCTGGATAAAATTCATTTGGATCAATATCTTTTTTGCTCTCTTTGAAAAATTCCTGCCACGTACAGCAATCCTTTTGATTTTTCCAAGCATTCACCATTTCGCTTACTTTAATGCATGCATCCTCAAATGGTTCATATCTATTTCCCCTTGGTCTTAAAACAAGACTCCAAACATTATTATTTACACTTATCCATAAGAAGCTGCCTATTTCTCTTGCTTTCATTACAATAACCTGTCCGCTTCCCAGCTTAAATTTTTTAATTATCCCTGCTTCTTCAAAAGCTGCTTCCATCAGAAGTGGATATTGATACTGTATTCTACGGCCGGATATAGTATAAGGGGCGTGCCTCTTTCCCCTGTCATAATACCCAAGATAGGGAACGTTTAAAACATCTTCTATTGAATGCATATTTGTAAATCCGTTAACCCCAACACCTATCAGCAAAATTAGTCCATCAAGTTCCATAAGCCTGAAAAAAGGTGAATCCTTGCCACACTGTGTAGGGCTGTTCCTGTGTCCTTCAAGTAGCTTTTCTGACTGTGCACCGAAACCTACCCACGAACTTGTAGGATGACAGCTTCTTAAAGCTCCCGGATATAGTCTTAAAACTTCTGGTATAGCTCCTGTTGTTCCCTCCTCACTGCTTGTACAAAATTTTTTACCCTCACATGTTTTACAATCTTTATAACCATATTTATCTGAACGTATTGCACTTTTAAAAGATGGCATTATTACACTGCCTTTATCTCCCACAGCTTCTATCAAAGCCTGTACTACAGTATTTGCTCCTCCCTCTACAAACCCTAGAGCCGAAAGAGACGAGTGTACCATTAAATGTGCCCCTTTTACTGCTCCCATTTTTCTTAAATTCTCCACCAAATACTCTTTTTCAATTATTCCTTTCATAAACGTATTCACCCTCTTTTTTAATATTTACCTTCTCTTACTGCAACTTCAACAGCTTTCTTTATATTTTCTGCAGGTGTATCTGGCTCAAGACAGTCATTGCCGCTAAAAATAAATTTGCCTCCAGGTTTTCCCACCGCAATTATTTGTGCAACTTCTTTTGCTACCTCATCTGGCGATGATTTTCTTAAAAAATCAACAAGATCTATATTGCCCATAAGAATTATTTTATCTCCAATTAGTTCTTTTGTCTCTTTAAGACAATTATCTCCTCTTGGTGGTTTTGCAATGTTCTCCCATATATCTATACCCATATGTACATAGCTTTGCTGCAATACTTTTGCATTTCCACAATTATGATATAAAGTATACTTGCCTGTATCTTTTATTGATGAAATCAGTCTTTTTTCATATGGAAGTATAAACTCATTAAAGAATTCCTTCCCCACTATTGATGAATTCGCTATATTTCCTCCAATCCCAATACAATCATATTCAGTATCTGCCAATACTTTATTATATAGAATCTGCTTTTCTGTTAATATATTCATAAATCTTTCATAAAAATCCCTGTCCAGGTATGCATCCATAAGAAGGTCTTCCATCTTTCTGTATGTTGCTGCCTGGTTAAATACTCCTGCCCAACCCCATGGAGCAGATATACCGGTTTCTCCAACAACCTTTTTTGTATATGAAGCATAGCTTCTTATCTCCTTAATTGTATCGCTGTCTATTTGTGGCAGATAAGTATAAAATATCTCCAGGTCTTTTTCATCTTTTATCAAATATTCCGTTGTCATAAGATGAACCCCGGATCCCAGCCTCGGGTCATAAGCTGAGCCTTTTACTTCCCTCAGTATACCTTTTGGGGTACTTACCTCTGCTATTTGATATAAATTACCGTCTGCTATTTTTCTTTCTAAGTTTACCTCCCAGTTTGGATAGCTTTTCTTTAAGAAATATGGAGTCTCAACCTCTCTTCCCCTTGTCATAACTTCAAAACCAAATTCTTTCGCACATTCTACAGCATCCTTAACTCTGTCAACTTCGTGTTTTTCAGGGTAAAAATATGAAAGAAAAGCTTCCTGCACCAGGAAACTAACCGGAACCCTATCAGGAATTTCTCCCTGCAATATACATAATAATCTTTCTCTTCCCGTCATCAAATTAATCCTCCTTCAACTGTTTCACGTACAATATCTACCCATTTCTCAATTCTTTCAGGACAGTTTCCAATTGTATGTGTATCTTTCAATATTATTTCAAGATTACAATCTTTTGTTATTTCAATTACATCTTTAATATTTTTTCTTATTAGTTCTTCATTGAATTGACTTGAAACCTGATTGGGATTAGCTTTCCACGAAAATATGTATTTGTTTTCCAAAGCCCCAACAGCTTTTATTAAATTAGTCCAGGGACTTATGGATATTCTCCTGAGATTTGGAACACTTTTAACAACATCAAATTTATCATCTAGAACTTCACAGCATCCATAGCAGTTAAGACCAAATCGTTTCAAAAGAGGAATTTGATACTCCACAGCAAATTCTTTATACATTGTCGGAGATACTATCCCGAACTCCTGTGTTTCAGCATTCCCCCATAAGTGTTTAAGCTTTACTGCTCCATCAAAGCTCTCTCCCGGCAGTTCATCTGTATAACCTATTCCACCTGTACCAATATAATCGTTTCCATTATTCAAATCAATTATAATGTTATTTTCAATATAATCCAGGAGATTCATTAAACCATTCTGCATGAAACCAAGAACTTCATGCATCCACTTGGGCCTGTCTATCATATCCATTAAAATCTGTTCAAGGCCTCTCATTTGCACAAGCTCACCAATTATACTTATATCAACCGTAATATTTCGATACACTTTTATATCTACAATGTCCCCAAGTATTTCATTAACACATTGATAGTTTCTTTCAGTTGTTTCTTCATCAATAATAATCTCAGGATACTTCAATTTATAAAAATCATCAGGATGGTTTATCACTGGGTCAAACCCCCAGGCACCATTTTCAATACTGCTTTCCTTATGGACAATAGGTATTCCCCAATCACTAATTGAATACACTAGAGAAATTTCAATAACTGGCTCAATTATGTTATCATCTGTTATTTTTTCTCCTCTATAAACCAGTCTTTTAAGATACCACTCATAACTTTTCCAGAATGGATCATTTATTTCCATTGAATCCAGCGGAAGCATCTCCTTCCATGCTCCTTCAGGAAATACCAGTATCATAGGTCTTGTTCCTGACAATGTATTATGCTTTTTCCACAGCTCCTTTTTTAAATCCTGTTTTGGATCAGATGCCAATTCAACAACTCTTTTGGCAAGATCCCTTAATAGGCTTCTATCGCTGATGTTTAATGCTCCTACTTTTTCTTTCTGATATTTTAGTCTTACATCACCGTATTCTATCATTTTTTATTCTTGCCCCCTGAAGTATTAATAAAAAGATCTTCTTTTTTCATTTTCCACTTAACAACATGCATCTTGGTAGTACTGTCCTAAGATCAAAACCTAATCGCATGTTGAGTTCTTCATTTATTTTAAATCCCACTTTCTCAACCACCGCTGGAATACTATGCTAATTGCATATGCGGGTACTCTATCCGGTATAGAATGTTTTAGTGCATCAAGTACTCTTTCTTTTGAAGAATATTTTATAAATTATTCTCACTCCCTACTAATTTAGCAAAATAATTTATCTAAATATTTTTTGTTATTGGCTAGCATTTCATCAAAAAGATTTCTAGCTCTATCTACATCCATGTCCACAAAAGGATCATTTATAAATGCCCTGAATGCAATTTCTTTATCTTTTTTAATTACCGCTTCCAGTAGTGTTTCCTGGTTTAAAACATGTCTTGTCATTATATTTATCAAAGGTGAATCGGGTCTACCTGCAACCACAGGTTTAACAGAGTTATATGAAAAAACTGCATTAGTCTCTACTACAGAGTCCATTGGAATACCCTCAAGCTGACCCCGGTTTGGGATATTAACGTTGGTAATAAAATCTTCCTGCCCAAGTAATGCTTTAATTATTTTTACACCCTCTTCCCCTGAAGGCTTTAAAACAAGTTCCTCTTCTCCATTTAAAATTCTTAAGCTTTTTTTCTCAAGTTCACTCTTGTTTTTTCTTCTCCATTCAACAGGAGTAAGATTAAACTTCCATTTTTCGACACCTTCAGGGCTCTTTAAATACCATGACGGCATAAATTCTGCCAGATGCCGGTCCCCTGCAGCGGCTATAACACCATATCTCTTAAATAAATCAAATTTAACCTTGTTAGCACATTTAAACATATTATTTATCCAGTGCTCATTCTCTTCCGTTTCATACCCTTCTTCATAGAATTTATCTGCAAAATCCTTGTATAAAGGGAGCAAATCAATATTTTTATAGCTTGCACTATCAATCCATGTGAAATGATTAATTCCCAATATATTTACTTTTATTTCCTCTCTATTTACATTTTCTATATTTTTTAAAACTTTTAACATTTCTGCCAGCAATACTTGTGTGCTAAAAACTTCATGGCAGCATCCAAAAGCCTTAATCTTTGGATAAATATGATAAAGTGTTCTCACACAAACTGCCATAGGATTGGTATAGTTTATAATCCACGCATCCGGACAATATTTATATACTTTTTGAGCAAATTCCATATAAATTGGTATAGTTCTCAAAGCCCTCATTATACCGCCAGGACCTGTAGTGTCACCGACCGACTGGTATATCCCATATTTTTCCGGTAAGTGTACATCACCTTCCATCTCATCAAGCGTACCCGGCAAAATGGATATTATAACAAAATCTGCTTCTTTTAGGGCTTCCTCTATAGTTTTTACAGCATAGTATTTCCAATATCCCTTTATTTCTTTCCTCTTCAAAAAGCTGTTTCCTATTATTTCATTACGATAAGCAGCTTCATAATCAATATCATACAACTTTACAGTACCTGATAGATTTTCCTCAATGGCAAGATCAGTCATAAATGTCCATGCCCAGCCTTTTGAGCCTCCTCCTATATATGCTATATTTATATTATTAGTTTTAAATTCACTGCCAATCATCTGTTTTTACCCCTTTTTATAACACATCTTTTGTCATCTAATCTGTTTTATTGACCTTATTGTGTTTGCCCTCCTGCTGTACTCTCACAATACGCACTTGAAGTTTCTAAACGTTTTCCTGAAACTTTTCATTGTCACAGCAGCTCAATACAGAATGTTACCACCTCCGCATTTGTTGTTAGGTTACTCTTGACGGAACAAGAGGTTCGTTATATACTTGAAACGTAGTCGTATCAAGTATTTCAAACATTTATCTATATGACGCGCGTGTCGCGCAGTTATCCCTTAACTGCTCCCATTGTTATTCCTGACTGAAAATATTTTTGGAATGATAGAAAGATGACTATCATAGGTAATGATGCAATAGTGCTTCCGGCCATAATTAGTCCATAATCTTTTGTATGTTGCGTTTGTAATCCAGCAACTCCTAAAGGTAAAGTTTTCATTAAGTCTTGGTTTATCATAATTAACTGCCAAAAGTAATCATTCCAACTAGACATAAATGTAAAAATAGCAAGTGCTCCGATCCCGGGTTTAACCATAGGTAACACAATAAAGTAGAATATTTTAAATCCTGGGGACCCGTCAATTCCAGCTGCATCAAGTATCTCTGAATGTAAAGTTTGGGTATACTGCTTCATCAGGAATACACCAAAAGGCCATGCTATTAAAGGTAGAATAAGACTTTCATATGTATTTGTCAATCCTAGTTTTATCATTATCTCATATAGTGGAATTACAATTACCTGCCTAGGTAATGCCATAGTGGCAATCATTATCCAAAACAAAGTGTTTCTACCCCAGAATTCTTTTTTGGCAAAAGCATATCCTGCCATTGCGCTAAAAAAACATACAAAAAATACAGTTAATATGGAAACAAAAAAACTATTGAATGCCCATCTAAGAGCTGGTCCCGTGAACAAGTTAATATAATTATTTAATGTTAGATTTACAGGTATCCATTCAGGTGGAATTTTTACTGCTACTGTCTGTGATTTAAATGAGGTTGTTAACATCCAGTAAAATGGAAATAAAAATAGTATTGCAAGAACAAAAACTATAATTGAAGCTAATACGGAGCTAAAATTTTTATTTTTCATTTTTTATAACCATTCCTTTCGTTTCACTCAAGGCACAAAACGGAATGAAACCGTTGCCTTTGAGCTTGTTTTATTTTAAAACTATATTGTTGAGACTACAGGCAACTACAAATCACGTGGAGGTGAGTGTGCTGCTTTTTTAAAGATCGCCAATTTGGTGGTTCTGTTTGGGTTGCCTTTTTTTAGTCTCTGCAAGTCGCAGGTATGGTTTCAGACTTTCCTCTCATTCTTAAAACGTTAAAATTATTAAACCTAATATTCAATATCTGTTGATAAAAACTTAAATTGAAAAACAGATATTAAAACAATAATCAGTGTCAAAATTATTCCCATAGCAGAGGCCAAACCTAATTTTACAAAGTCAAATGCTGTTGTATATAACTGATACACAATAGTTGATGTTGTATAAAAAGGACCACCTCCGGTCATGAGCTGTACTATAGCAAAAGTCTGGAATGATGCTATAGTAGTCATTACAAGTATATATAGTGTTGTTGGCTTCAATAAAGGCCAGGTTATGTATCTATATTCCTGTAACCTGTTAACTCCTTCAATTCTTCCAACTTCATAATATGTTTTTGGAATAGATCCCAAAGATGCAACATAAAGTAAAATTGGCTGACCTATACTTATTGTTAATAGCACAATAACAAGAGCTGGAAATGCAAAATCATAATCTCCCAGCCAATTTATTCTATTAAACCCAATATTTTCTATAATAAAATTTAGTATCCCAAATATTGGGTGATATATCCACTTCCAAATTAATGTAATAGTAACTATAGATGAAACAACTGGAAGATAGAAAGCAGCTCTATAGAATGATTTGGAAGCTTCTTTTTTAGGATGTATAGTTATACTTATAAATAATGATAATATAATAGTCAAAGGCACATTAAACAACGCAAACAAAAATGAATTAATCAAGGCCTTTAGAAAAACTTTATCTTCTATCAACACTAAATAATTATTAATTCCAATCCATTTATAACTACTCAGATCATACTCAAACAAACTTATTATTAACGATTTGACTATTGGAAATAATGTAAAAATCATGAATATAATAAATGATGGTGCTATAAAAAGATAACCTTCCTTGCCTTTTTTCATTTTTTCAACTATTTGCCTAAATTTTTTCAAATACTTCACTTCCATTCATGTTTTTTTTAATAATGAGGATGTAAACATAATATACATCCCCATTATTAAATGTAATCTTACTTGTTATTATGCTCATCCAGAACTTTTTGTGCTTCTTTTGCAAATGAATCCAAAGCTTCCTTTGGTGTTTTAAATCCAGTTAATGCTGCCTGGAACTCAGGGAACCACTTCTTTCTGATTTCACTATACCCGGGAGCAAGAGCTCCTGTATCCGCTAAATTCTGAATTGTTCCGCTTAACCATCTTAATTCAGCGTTTTCATATTTAACTGCGCTTGATTTTCTTACAGGCGCTCTTCCTAATAAAAGATTTCCTTCGTCATGATAATTTTTAGCCATAAATATAGACAATTTTTTTGAAATTAAAGCCTTTTGATTGTCATCATTATCAAACACACATACCCCTGAAGTCTGACCTTCAACCTTAGTACTTACTCCCTCAGCATGAGGCATATTAACAAAGACTACTTCAAAATCTTTTGACACAGTACCTTCCTTTTTCATGCTTTCAATACGGTCAGGCATCCATGAAGACCCTAAAAACGTTATAGCAGCTTTTCCCTGAAACCATATGTCAAATATATCAGAACTCGTTAGTGATTCAGCTCCTTTAATTATCCATCCTTTTTTATATGCATTAACCAGCCATTCCATTCCTTTATATCCACTATCATCATTAATAAGAACTTTTGTATAATCACTGTTTACTACATCAGCACCAAAATTTTGTATAAACATACGAATTGATGCGTCTCCCATTTCATTTCCGGCATAGCAGGTTAGCCCGTATACACCGTCAAGTTTTGATACTGCGTCAAGAGCTTTTTCAAATTCTTCTATTGTCCATTCTCTATTTGGTCTGTCCAATGGGAGAAGATCTTCAGCATCAGCTTTTTTAAACAATTCCTTATTTACAGCCATAACAACTGCTGCACTTGTCCACGGATATTGATATATCTTCCCATCAAAAGTACATTGTTCAAGCACTTTGGGATATATATCGTTCTTGTCCTCTTCAGTCATTACGTCATTAAATGAGACAAGATGACCTTTCATTCCATATTCCATAATTCTCATATATGCATCAATTAGAATATCTGGAGCAGATTTAGTAGCAATAGCAACATTTACTTTTTCAGGTCCACCATCCCATGCTATTGTTTCTATATTAACTTTAACATTGGGATAATCTTTTTGAAATTCTTTTATAATTTCCTTTTCAAAATCACCATGTTTTTTCCCTTCAGGAATAAAAAATGGGTATGTCCACAATACCAGATCAGCAACTTCATTTTTCTCATCCAATTCAGAAGATTCCTTAGTATAATCGTTTTTTTCAGTTTGATTATCTGCAGAATCTTTGACAGGAGTTTCTTTTCCTATTGAATTGCCACATGCCGAAAACATTGTAAGTGTCAACGTAATTATTACAAGCAAAATAAATGTTTTTGATATTAACTTCTTCATTAATTATCGCCTCCTAATTTTAAATTAATAATAACCTTACCTTATCTATATTTATTATTAATGCTCACTCCTGCCATCATTCAAATATCACCTCCATACTTATTGGTTTCAGCAGTGAACAGTTAATAAATAATAATTTTATCATTTCTTGCACACGTGTGTAATCCAGTGTAAAAAAATTTATCTATTTCAAATAGTTCCTTATATAAGAGATTTTACCGATTCTCTTATAACAAGGTCTGTTTTTATATAAAGTGTTTCAACCTCATTTACATTACTGTTAATTATTTGAAGAATCTTCTCAGCTCCTTTTGTGCTCATTTGTTTAATTGGTTTATTTACGGTGGTTAGTGAGGGAGACGAAAAAGAAGAAATAATACTGTTATCAAAACCAACAACAGATATGTCTCCTGGAACTTTCAGTCCTTTTTCATAAATCGCTTTTAAAGCACCTGCAGCCATTTCATCATTTGAACAAAATACGGCTGTAGGCAAATCCGATACAGTTAAAATCTTTTGCATGGCAACATACCCACTATGTATATTATATTCTCCTTTTACTATATAATCCTTTCTTAACTGAATATCATTATTTAGAAACGCATCAAAATATCCTTCTTTTCTTTCTTTTGCAGGTTCCAAACCTTCCTTTCCTTCTATAAAAGCTATTTTTTTATGCCCATTTTCTATCAAATACTCTATTGCTCTACACACACCCTGGCGATCATCTGAAATAATATTATTAACCCTGTAGCTATTTACATACCTATTTAGCACAACTAATGGTATTTCGTTTTCAAGAATCTTGTTTATAAAGAAATCATCCCTACAACTTTGACTCACAAGTATAATCCCATCAAAGTTACGTTTATTTATGTATTTAGCTTCCTTATAATCATCAACATTTGCTATTACAAGCTTATACTCATTCTTTATAACTTTCATTACTGCCTGCATAGCTTCATAAAAAAAGTATGCAGAAGTTCCTTCATATAAAGTAGGAAAAAACAGCCCAATATTAAATGATTTATTTAAGCTGAGGCCTTTAGCACTATAATTCGGTATATAACCCAACTCACTTGCAATTAATTTGACTTTCTTTATTGTTTCTTCATTAACAAGATTGCTGTTATTTAAAGCTCTCGACACGCTTGAATGAGAGAGATTAGCAATCCTTGCTATATCTTTAATAGTAACCGACATTATACATCACCATAATTATTATATCACACTCTTGCACACGGTTGCAATACTTTAATACTTTTTCTTGTGATTCGGACAATGAATAATTGCTCTCATTATAACTTGGCTAACACAACCTCTTTTGGATAACGTATCCAAAGAGGAATTTTCCTCCATAGAGCAGCCTTACCAGCATTGAATAGGTACACCATAATGGGTCAATATTGGCAATACAAGTTGATAGACTGCTCCCTATGAGCCTTAGATTTGTTTTTGTAATTTTTATCCATGGTTATACAAAAATCTCATCTAAGGCTCTCTATTAATTGCTTGATTTTCGGTTTATGTTCTTCCTTTACTTCAATCAATATATTTGTAGTCATAAAAACATAATATTCATAGTTACCCGGCCCTTTTTCTTTCCTTACTACACAAGCATTTATCTTTACTTCATCATCCTCACCTGTCCAGAACATCTCCAAATCTTTAACAAGACATATTTCCTGATCTTCACGAGTAGGGTGCGGTTTCCACTTGTTTTTCTTATTTGCTATTTCTACTGCTTGTTTGTATATATCCATAATGGCTTTATATGAGGATAAAGCTTTAGGAAAAATCACCGAACAGAGGTATGTTTCTATGATGGCTAAATTTGATGAGGAACAGCTGACATTAGCAGTAAAGGCTGAAAACATTCAGAAGGAACTTGATACTGTAAGGCAGCAGTCAATGAATGCAAGTCTATTTGCAGAAACCGTTCGTAAATATATTGACCTTATTATCTCTAAATGAAGTCACCTGATGGTGGCGGCGGCGGTGGTCCTATAGGTGCCGTATCCGACGTTTCACTGCTTTGCACTGCTTCCATTTCTGAACCGGTGATTTCTCCATCGCCGTCAGTATCAAATTTTGCAAAGAAATCTTCAGTGCTTAAAGAATTTTGTTCTCCAAGCTGAGACACTAAATTTTCATACTCATCCTCCGACAAAGTGCCGTCACTGTCTGTGTCAATTTCGGGGGGAAGGCCTGGTGACCCCATACCTTCAGGTGGCGGCCCCATAGGCCGCATTCCCGACATTCCACCCTGCATCATTTTCATATGGTCTTGAGGTGAGAAAGTTTCACTTGAACTTTCGGAATCCGTAGAATCACTTGATGTTACAGAATCCGTGGATTCGGCCAATGCAAGCGTATCGGAGTATAATGTCACAGTTTTGTCACGGGAATGTTACGGATATATAAAACATCACATTTGTTCTGGTTATGCACTTAACTCAGAAAGGTCTTGCAAGCCGAACCTATGTTCTGTATAATTATTACAGAGCGGTACAAAAAGTTTACAAGGAGCGACAATATGAAGAAGCTCATACTGCTTTTTGCAGCTGCTGCGGCTGCCGTGATTTATATTTTTAATGCTATAAGTGGCAGCAATATAAATATTTCCAGTATTAAGAAGTTAGACGGCATTCCTATGCAAATTACAACTGTACAAAAGGAAGGATTGGGCCCACACAGGTATATTAAAGCTTTTGTCACTGAAGTGGTGGATGGGGACACATTAGAGGTAACATACAAGGGGGAAACCCATAAAGTACGGCTTTTATACATAGACACTCCGGAGAGCGTAAAGAAGGGAACACCTGTGCAGCCATATGCAAAGGAAGCTTCAAATTTTACAAAAGAGTTTACTCTTAACAAATCTGTAAAGCTTGTTTTTGAGAAAGGGCTAAGGGATAAATATGGACGGCTTCTTGCCCATGTAATGCTCAAAAATGGTGATTATTTGAACGGTTTGCTGGTCAGAAACGGCTTTGCCAGGGTGGAGGTCGTTTCGCCCAACAAGGCACTTCAAGATTATTTTTATGAGCTGCAAAAGAGGGCAATTAACGAGAAACTGGGTGTATGGGAGCTTCCGGAAGGCAAACAGCCCTTTGTAGAAGATGAAAACGGGGTTTATATACCTAAGTATTGGCTTAAGCAAAAAGCGTCCTAGTATGGAAATACTTATCATTTATATTTACAAGCGATGCATAAGCTATTAATATAAGTATATGGCTGTTAACCTATAACGGTATCAAACCGGGTAAAAAGGAGAGAGATTAAATTGACGGTAATTCAAGGATTTATTCTGGGTATTATTCAGGGGTTGTCGGAGTTTTTACCCATAAGCAGTTCAGGGCATCTGGTTTTATTCCAGAAGCTTTTCGGGTTAAAAGAGGGTGTAGTCACCTTTGACATTGCTTTGCATCTTGCAACCCTTATAGCTGTTATTGTTGTTCTTTGGAAGGACGCTTTGGAGATAATAAGAAAACCGCTGAGCAAGATGACTTTTCTAATAATAGCGGGTACCATACCTACCTTCATTATCGGTGCCGCCTTTAGCGACTTGTTTGAAAAACTGTTTGAGTCGGGTATAAGCCTTGGATTCGAATTTATACTTACAGGGCTGGTATTATGGTATGCAGACAGTGTGAGGAGCAAAAACAAGGGGCTTGAAAAAACGACATACATAGACGCAGCCATCATTGGCGTGGCGCAAGGAATAGCAATACTCCCCGCAGTGTCCCGTTCGGGATTTACTATTGCAGGTGCGCTGTTCAGAGGACTGAACCGTGAGTTTGCCTTGAAGTTTTCTTTTCTTATGTCAGTGCCTGCAATATTGGGCGCAGCCGCTAAGGATTTTTACGATATCATTAAAGCGGGAAACGGGCTGGAAATAGGTGTAGGCATGGGACCTTTGCTGATAGGCATGTTGGCTGCTGCCGTATCAGGATACCTTGCAATAAGGTTTATGCTCAAGGTATTTACAAAAGTCAGTTTAAAAGTGTTTTCATATTATGTTTTCATACTCGGGGCAATCGTACTTGTTGATCAGATTTTCTTCGGTAAATTCTTTGGGAGGCTGTTTTGAATGGTTAACCTTGCGAATACTGCAGCGTGCGGATTATGGTCCTGGTCATGATTATAGGACTGTAGTCCTATTAATTAGGTAATAAATTACTATATAAAAAAGAGGATATTTTTGGTAACATAATT
>QZIP01000039.1 GCA_003599595.1 Candidatus Parcubacteria bacterium | reverse complement strand
CTACTTTCATTCTAAAGATTGGCAATATGGATATGAGAAGCTAATTCCAGAAATTAAAAAAATTGAAAAGAATTACAGCAAGATTATAGTTTCAAACAAAGCTCCTCTAGATCAGTCATATATGTTTTTCCTCTTTTACCTAAAATATCCTCCTTCTTCTTATCAAATTGAAACAGCAGAGAGCTCTTCTGGAGGATTTAGAGAAAGTCACAAGTTTGCAAAGTTTGAATTCCGTCCAATCAATTGGGATAATGAATTAAAAGATAGTAATGTTTTATATATAGGAAGACCTAATGATTTTTCTAATAAAGTAAAAATAATAAAAACTATAGATTATTTAGATAATTCTCCTGCTATAAAAATTGTCCAGGGAAGCGATTAAAAGAATAAAAATGAATAAAAGCTTGACTATTATCAAGAAATTTATTGCAAAACACAAATACCAAATTATTTTTGTTTCAATATTTTTATTGCATTTATTTCTTAGATTCTATCAGCTTGAAGAACGTACTCCTTTCAATTGGGATCAGGTTGATAATGCCTGGGCTGCCAAAAACATAATTGTAGACCACAAATTTCCCCTAGTTGGGATGCAAGCAAAGCTTAATTCTGGGATATATATCGGCCCGCTTTATTACTATTACGTTTCAATTTTCTACTTTATAACAAATCTTGACCCCATAGCCTCAGGAGTTATCGCGGGCATCACTAGTATCTTTACCTTCTTTATTTTATTTTTAATTACAAAAAAAATATTTGATTATAAAACTGCGTTGATTGCAATATTTATCAATACTGTTTCTTATCATATTATAGCCAGCGACAGAGTACAGTGGCCTGTGGGTTTTATAGTTCCAATATCTTTAATAATCTTTTACTCACTATATAAAATTTTAACAGGAAATGAAAAATATTTTGTTCTTTTGGGAGTTACTCTTGGTTTATCTTTTAATATTCATTTTACCTCAGTTTTTTATCCAATAATTATCTTACTTACTCTTCCATTCTTTCCAAGAACAAAAGAAGCTCTTAAATTTTTACTGCTTTCTATAATTGTTTTTATACCATTTATTATTCCTCAGCTTATTACCCTTCTGAGTTTTTCTTCAGGCAAAACTCTTGTAAGTTATACAAACTCCAATTACCATGGTTTTCATCTTGTTAGATTTTTTCAGGTTGCCAAAGATGCATTTATTGAATTTGAAGCTGTACTGTTAAGTAAGATTTCTTTTTCAGCATTATTAGAGCCAACAAAATATTTCTTTTTGCCACTGTTTATATTGATAATGATATTTAAAGAATATACGCGGGAAAGAATTATCCTTGTGTATCTTTCTTTGCTTTGGTTTATGATTCCGTGGCTTGTATTTTCAATATATAGCGGAGAAATAAGCAATTATTATTTTTATATTACAAGGCCAATTGTAATTTTAGTAATTTCTTTTATTACAATGAAACTATTCCTCTTAAAAAATATATATCTCAATTTAATAATCTCAATGTTGGTAATTGTTTATTCCTTTATCAATTTACAAAATTTTATGATAGGAAATAATTACAAAGAGAGTTTGAAATATTATAAAAATAGAACTTGGAAGGCAATAAAAGAAAAGAGACCAATAGAATTTAAAGAGGGCGTTCCTGATTCCTACATATATTACATATATAAACAAAGATGAGGTTATTAAGTAAAACAAATTTATCTCACATAATTTTTATTCTAATAATTACATTAGCATTGGTCTTAAGGTTCTATAATATTTCAAACGTTCCACCTTCTGCGTCTTTAGATGAAGCTTCAATCGGCTATAATGCTTATTCCATTTTACAAACTGGAGCAGATGAATATGGCAATAGGTTTCCGGTCTTGCTGCGTGCTTACGATGACTGGAGGCCATCTCTTTATGTTTATTTAGTAATTCCCTTTATAAAATTATTTGGCTTAGATGTTCTGTCCGTAAGATTACCTTCCGTGATTCTAAGTCTATTAACAGTTATTGCTACTTATTTATTAACAAAAGAGTTATTTAAAAAATCCAATATTAAATTTGAAATTTGTCTGCCCCGTTTATTTACGAAGCAAATTTTTCGGGGGAATTTGAAATTTGAAATTTCAGAAGTAGCTATGCTACTTCTGGCCATTAGTCCTTGGCATATTTATATCTCTAGACTTGGACACGAAGTCAATACTGGTCTTTCATTTTTTATCTTCGCACTTTTATTTTTCTTCAAAGATAAAATATTTTTTTCACTAACTTTCTTTACGTTGTCATTTATGTCTTATCAATCAGAAAAAATATTTATACCATTATTTGTTTTAACCTTATTTTTTCTTTATTGGAATAAATTATTAACACATAAAAAGGAATTATTTTTTTCATCAATCTTTTGTCTGATAATTACCATCCCTTTTATTCAGGCAACTCTTTCACCACAGGCATTAGTAAGATTTAAGGCAACTAATGCTTTCACTTCTCAGGATGAAAGATTTATTGAAAAATCTAAGATTCTTGCAAGGGCGGTAGAAGAAAATGACCTAATTAGTATGATTGTAAACAATAGGAGGATGGTATATTCTCAAATTTTTTTAGAGGGATATTTTTCTCACCTTAATCCTAACTGGTTATTTTCAAACTTTTCAGAGGACCGTCACAAAGTCCCAGGACTTGGATTATTTTATCCTTGGGAAGCAATATTTATAGTTGTTGGGCTAATATTGCTAATCTTTCAAAAATTTGATTACAGAATTAAATTAATAATTATTGCTTGGTCCGCTTTTTCTATAATTCCGGCAGCTGTTACAACTGACTCTCCACATGCCATGCGGGCCTTTACTGTTCTTCCAGCACCTCAAATTATTTCAGCTTTAGGCTTGATGCACCTATTAAGCTTTGTAAAACAAAAGAGAAAAATTATACCGGTTCTTTTTTTCTCAATTTTAATATTAAGCAGTATTACTTACTTTTGGAAGCAATATTTTGATATTTTTCCAAAAACCCAATCATCATCATTTCAGTATTCACTTGCGCAAGTAATTAAGTATGCAATCAATAATGAAAATAGTTATGATAGAGTAGTATTTGCCAATAAGGATAATCTTTATCAATCTTATATGTTTTTTTTATTTAATAGCAGGTACGACCCTAACAAATACCAAAATCTTGGAGGTACAATTTCCGGAGGATATAATGAATCTCATAAAATTGGAAAATTTGAATTCAGACCAATTGATTGGGACAAGGAATTAAGAGATAATAATACTCTCTATATAGGAAATGTAGATGAGTTTGGTACAGATGCCAATATAGTTAATAGATTCTATGAACTTAACGGAAAAGAGACAATTAACGCAGTAAATTAGTATGGAGAAAAAGCTATATATTATTTTATTTATCTTTTTGATATTCTTTACATTTATTCCAAGAATCACGGAGGTTATTAATGGAAACTACGTTTTTATGTTTGATCAGGGTAGAGAATACCTTGCTGTTAAAAAAATAGTAATAGATCACAAATTAACTCTTATTGGTCCGGAGCTAGGTTCAGGTGCCGCGGGCTTCAGCGGTGTTTTTCAAGGACCTGTCTTTTACTATCTTCTTGCTATTCCACTCTTTCTCTTTCAGGGAGATCCTTACGGTTCTATAATATTAATGTTTTTCTTTGGATTGTTAACAATAGGATTTAGCTTTTATTTAGGGAATAAAACATTTGGAAAATGGGGAGGATTAGTTCTTTCTTTACTTGTAGCTTTATCTCCTCCTTTAGTTGCCCAATCCAGACTTCTTTGGGCACCGCATCTTGTCTCTTTATTTGTGTTAATTACATTTTATTATGTTTATCTTATTCCCAAAAACACAAAATATATTTTTTTAGCAGCCTTTTTTTCAGCTTTTGTCTACAACTTTGAGCTTGCTATAGCAGTTCCATTAAGTCTGGTACTGTTACTGTACTCAGTTATTGTTCTAAGGTTTGCAAATTTTAAAAAATATATTTTTCTATTTTCAGGATATGCACTTGGTTTATTACCAATGTTTCTTTTTGAAATCAGACATAGCTTCATGGGTATAAAAGGAACATTTATATATTCATTCCAACACAGTGAAACAGATGTAACACTAAAATTTATAGAACTAATTACAAAAGACCATTTCAAGAGCTTTATTTTCAATTTTTTAGATACTTTCCCAAGACAAAATATTATTCCTCCCCTTTTTATCTTTCTAGCTGTTTTTGCTCCGGTTATATACTTTGTTTTAAAAGAAAAACACAAAGACCTTAAGCATTTTATTATTTTTCTAATATTACTTCCACCTATTAGCTTCTTTGTACTCAATTTTATAAGAAGTGGGATATTTCCTCATTACCTTGCTCACTTAAACCTTGTTTATATTCTTCTTTTTGTGTATGTAGCGCTTAAAATTTTTGAACAAAAGAGTCTTTTTCTAAAAATTTTATTATCAGTATTTATATTGATACACTTGATAAATGCAATACCTAATAGCATTCAAACATTTATTGCTGATTTAAAAGATTATGGAGGAACAGCTAAGAATAAAGGGAAAATAGACGCAATTGATTATATTTATAAGGACTCAAAAGGAAAAGAATTCGGACTTTTAGTTTTTTCTCCACCTATATATACATATCCATATGATTATTTAATTCAATGGTATGCTCAGAAAAAATATGGATATGTTCCCCACAAAGAAAAGAAAGGACTATTTTATCTATTAATTGAAAAAGATGGTGAAAAGCCCTGGAGTCACAATGGTTGGTTGGAAACAGTGATAAAAACAGGAAAAATATTGGAAACAAAAACGCTTCCTAGCGGATTTATTGTCCAGAAAAGAGTAGAAGAGTAAAATATATATTATGGATATTTCTGTCGTGCTTGCAACTTACAACGAGGAAAAAAATTTAGCTGATTGTTTGGAATCGGTCAAGGATCTTGCAAAAGAGATAATAGTTGTTGATGGAAGCTCAAGTGACAAAACAGTTGATGTGGCCAAGAGTTTTGGTGCAAGAGTTAAAATTGTTGATAATTTACCCAATTTTCATATAAACAAGCAAAAGGCTATAGATATGGCAACAAGCGAGTGGATATTACAGCTTGATGCTGATGAGAGAGTTTCTCCAGAGCTTGCAAACGAGATTAGGAAAGTAATCGGCCACAAGCCACAAGCCACAAGCCACAAGTCAATTCAAGGCTTTTGGATACCGCGCAAAAATTATTTCCTTGGCCGGTTTTTAAGAAAAGGAGGTCAATATCCAGATTATACCTTAAGACTGTATCATAACGGCAAGGGAAAACTCCCCCAAAAAGATGTCCATGAACAAGCCGTGGTTGAAGGAAAAGTTGCCTATCTTAAGAATCCTTTAATTCATATTGCAGACCCCAATTTTTCAAGATATCTTAAACGCTATAACCGTTATACAACTTTAATAGCTAAAGAATTGAAAGAAAAAGAGGTGAGATATAACCCATTATTATTTATAAAATATGTTATTGTTCTTCCTCTTTGGTGGTTTCTGTTAACCTACGTTAGACACAAAGGATTTGTTGATTCCTGGCAGGGCTTCGTTTTTTCATTCTTCTCTGCCCTAAGATTCCCAGTTGCATACATAAAATATTTAAGGGAATAAGCAAAATCCTTAATAGTTTGATAAAATATTGGAAGCATAATCAAGATATAGGCTTTGATTCTATATCTTAAGTATTATAAACTTATAAATTATGAAAATATTAGTTACGGGAGGAGCAGGGTACATAGGGAGCTTTATGGTTAAAAGATTGCTTGAAGATAACCATCAGGTTGTTATTGTAGATAGTTTAGAAAGAGGCCATAAAAACAACATAGATGATAAAGCTGAATTTATTGAGGGAAACCTTTTAAGTAAAGAATTTATTCAGGGTATTTTTTCCAAAAATAAATTTGACGGAGTTATTCATTTTGCAGGATTCATCTCTATGGCAGAATCAATGGAAAACCCATACATTTATTTTGAAAATAATACATTGGGAGCATTGAATGTCATAGAAGAGATGAAAAAATATCAAGTTAATAATTTCATATTCTCCTCTACAGCAGGAGTTTATGGAAATCCAATAAAAATTCCAATTTCTGAATATCATCCCCAAAACCCCACGAATCCTTATGGAGAAAGTAAGTTAATGGTTGAAACAATGCTTGCTTGGTATAAAACAATCTCTGGATTAAACTTTGCCGCACTTAGATATTTTAATGCTTGCGGTGCTGCCTTGGACGGTACCATGGGTGAAGACCATAATCCTGAAACTCACATTATTCCCAATGCAATAAGGGCAGTTTTAGATAGTTCAGAGTTTGTTCTTTACGGCACAGACTATAATACTCCGGATGGAACCTGTATACGTGACTATATCCACGTACTAGATCTGGTTGAGTCTCATATTTTGGCCTTAGATAAATTGGTAAGAGAGGGTGGAGGATACGTATATAATGTTGGTACGGGTGAGGGGCATTCAAATAAAGAAGTTATTAGTATGATTGAAAAAGTAAGTGGTGTGAAGCTTGGCATAAAACAGGAGGGAAGAAGACCGGGAGATGCAGACGTATTAATAGCAGACTCAGCAAAAATAAGAAAAGAATTAGGTTTTGAACCTAAATACTCAGATCTATCAACCATCGTTGAAACCGCGTGGAAATGGCACGTTAAAATCTCAAATCTCAAATCTCAAATCTCAAAATGAAGAAATTAGGGGAGATGCTGTTATTTTTTATAATATTAACCTTCTTGCTCACTTCCAGTGTTCGAGCTCAATCAGGTTATGTTTTGCCTTATCCTTCTTCTATGCCCGGAAGTAGTGTATATAAAGTGCATTTAGTTTGGGAAAAAATTATGGAATTTTGGTATTTTGGCAGCCTTGCACAGTTTGAGTACAACTTAAAGCAGTCAGACAAATATTTAGTAGAATCAAAAACGCTCTTTGAATACAAACAGTATTTACTAGGTTTTAAAGCATTAGAAAAATCTAATCATTACTTTAAACAGTCAGTTCCACGACTGGAAATGGCAAAATCAGAGGGAAAAAATGTTGAATTAAAAGAAGACTTATTTCAACAAGCTGCAAAGAAACACATTGAGGAAATCGAAAAAATATTGGCAAACACTCCGGAAGTTTTCGTTTGGTCACCAGAAAAAGAAGACCCTTCAACATTAGAGATTCACAAACTAATTAAAAAGTCTATAAACATTAGAAAAAATGCATTATGAAGAACAAGATATTGGTGTTTTACTCAATCTCCCTTTTTCTTTTTTCTGCTTTTTCCTACTACTTTGTAGATCAAGGTTTTTCATATTTAGTAAAAATATATAAAATTTTTCCATTGCCGGCAAATATCATTACGTTTATTTATATTGTATTTATAATTGTCTTCTTCTTGCTCTATGTTTATTTTTTAATTCTATTAAAGCAAGATAAGTTGAAAATGAAAAGCATAACATTGCTTATAGGTATCTCTGTAGCCGTTTTATTTTTTTCACATCCAACTTTACTTTCATACGACATTTTTAATTATATTGCCACAGCAAAAGTCTCATACTTCTACAAGGAAAATCCTTACTTAATTATGCCTATTGAGTTTAGAGATGACAATCTTCTTGAATTTACGCACGCGGCAAATAAAACTGCACTCTATGGTCCTTTTTGGATTCTTTTAACCTTTATCCCTTATGCATTAGGTCTAGGAAGTTATCTTTTGACGCTCTTTTCTTTCAAGCTTTTTGTTTTGTTGTTTTATCTTGGAACTTTAATTTTAATATGGAAAGGTTTTAAAAATATTAAAGCTCTTGTTTTGTTTGGTCTTAATCCTCTTGTGTTAATAGAGACTTTGATAAGCGGTCACAATGATATTGTAATGGTCTTTCTTGTTCTTTTGTCTTATTTGTTGCTTTTAAATGGGAAGTTATTGCTTGGAGTTATATTCTTTATATTGTCTGTTTTGATAAAATACGCCTCAATTGTTCTTGTTCCCGTGATCCTCTTTCTTCTTTATCAGCGGTCTAAGAATAGAAAAGTTAATATTGATATAATTTTCTATTATTCTTTTATCCTGATGATGTTTGCATTCTTGCTGTCGCCTTTAAGAGAAGAAATTTACCCCTGGTATGCAATTTGGTTTTTAATCTTTGCATCTCTTTCTTTGTCCAAAAAAATGATTTACTATATAGCTTTTGCTCTATCATTCAGCTTAATGCTTAGATATATTCCCTATATGCTTATTGGAAATTATTTACCTCCTGTCCAATCTTTAAAAACTATCATTACATTTTCTCTCCCCGTATTTGTATTTGTATATTTCTTGTTTAAAGAAAAAATATGGCCAAAAATATCTTAGCAATATTAATTGTATTATTTCTTGCAGCTTATTCTGGAATATCTCTTTTGCATCCAGGTCTCCACCCAACACATGATGGAGAGTATCACATTGTAAGATTTTACGAATTTGATAAAACACTAAGAGACGGTAACTGGTATCCTAGATGGGCGCCCGATTTGAACAATGGTTATGGAATTCCCCTTTTTAATTATGTATATCCACTTCCAAATTATGCAGCCTCCCTTCTGCACTTATTTGGGTTTAGCTTTATAGATTCATTCAAGTTAAGTTTATTCCTAGCCTCCATTATTGGGTCAATATTTTTTTATAATTGGAGCAAGCTTTTTTGGGGAAGATGGGGAGGAGTAGCGTCTGCAGTATTATATCTATTTTCACCATATAGATTTGTAGATATATTTGTTAGAGGTTCTATTGGAGAAATATGGGCACTTGCTCTTTTACCTGCATTATTGTGGTCAGTAACTAAATTTATTAGAGAAAAGAGTAATGCATATATTATCCTTTCTGGTTTGTTTTTATCTTTAATTATTTTTTCTCATAACATTCTTGCCTTAATGTTTTTTATCTTCAGTCTTTTTTACATAGGCTTTCTCATTTACCAGGAAAAAAATAAAAAATACCTAATACTTAATACCTTCTACATAATTCTTCTTGGGTTAGGTCTATCTGCTATATTTTGGCTACCAGCATTGCTTGAGAAGCAATACGTTGTAGGACTACAGATCTATGACATTGAAAATAATTTTCCAGAGATTTTTCAATTACTATTTCCTAGTTGGGGAACAGGTTTCTCTAATGGGTCTATGTCAAATCAAATGTCACAACAAATTGGTGTAGCTAATTTGTTAGTAGTATTTCTAAGTATTCTAAGATTATTTATTGGAAACAAGAAAAATAGAAATTTATTAATATTCTTCCTTTTTTCCTTCTTTCTTGTATTTTTATTAATGACAAAATCTTCTCTGTTTATTTGGGAAACTGTTCCCTTTATGGATTATTTTCAATTTCCTTGGAGGTTTTTAAGTTTAATAATTGTAATCGTTCCTTTTCTGGGGGGGAGTCTTGTTCATTTTATTCGACCAAAAATATTAATAATCTTAATTTGTTTATTAAGCATTTTTCTTGCAAGAGACTACGGTAAAGTAGCTTACTACCATAACAGAGACGATAATTACTACATAACAAGATCTAATTTTATAGATAGTACAAATAGTCCAGGCAATTTTTTCAATACGATATGGTTTGACTCTGGCCTTAAAAAAGAAAACGAAAAACTAAAAATAAAAGAGGGTAAAATAATGATGTCTCCTCTATTCTTGTCTTCAGAAAAATATTTATATAAGTTAGATGTAAAAGAAGAAGGCAAATTAGTCTTTAATACAGCATATTTTCCTGGTTGGTCTGTTCAGATAGACAATAAAGAAACAAAAATAACACAAGAAAAAGGATTAATATCATTTACGGTTCCCAAAGGTCCGCATTCGGTTAAAATTGAACTCGCCAAGACTCCTGTTAGAAATATGGCAAGTGCGCTTTCTCTTCTCAGCGTAATACTTATTGTGCTATTATTGATCAGAACCAAAAAATTATATGTTAATCAGTGTCTAGAAAAGATAGCGGATATAAAAAATAAGCAATAACAATTAAAGATGAATATAGCACTTGACATAACACCAATTGCAAAAGACAGTTCAAGTCAGCACAAGGTCAGGGGAAGTGGTTTCTATATACAAAACTTAAAAAATGCCCTAGTTGAATATTTTCCGGACAATAATTATATTTTTTTTACAAAAGGGGAAGATGTTAAAAAAAATATCGGCATAATTCATTATCCTTACTTTGAAACATTTTTTCTCACATTACCTTTAATTAAGTCTAAAAAAAGCGTTGTAACGGTTCATGATCTGATTCCTTTGATTTTTCCTAAAAACTTTCCTTCAGGTCTTAAGGGAAGATTAAAATGGGAAATTCAAAAAAGGTCTTTAGAAGGGATAGATGCAATCATCACTGATTCTTACAGCTCCAAAAATGATATTGTGAAATATACAGGAATAAAAGAAGAAAAAATAAACGTTGTTTATCTTGCAGCAGGAGAAGAATTCAAGAAGTGTCAAGTATCCCGCCAAATGCGAGGCTCGCCAAAGGCGTCAAGCATCAAGTATCAAGTATTAAAAGGAAAATACAAACTACCAGAGCAATTTATATTATACGTAGGGGATGCAACCTGGAATAAAAACTTAATAAGACTAATTGAGGCAGCCGCTCTGGCTCAGGTCCCTCTGGTTATGGTTGGTAAGGCTTTGCGAGAAGAAAATATTGATAAAAACAATCCCTGGAATAAAGATCTGATAAGGATCCAGGAAGTTTTAAAAAATAACAGTCATATTCTAAGACTCGGTTTTGTTCCTACAGAAGACTTGGTAGATATTTATAATCTAGCAACGCTATTCATAATGCCGTCTCTTTATGAAGGTTTTGGTTTACCTGCATTGGAGGCAATGAATTGCGGTTGTCCAGTAGTCCTTAGTAGGGAAGGTTCTCTTCCGGAGGTTGGGGGAGATGCAGCTTATTACATAGACGCTTATAGTACAGAGGATATTGCAAGAGGTATTGAGAAAATTTATTCAAGCAAGGATATACAAAAAAAATTATCTGATCAAAGTTTGATTCAGGCTAAAAAGTTTAGCTGGAAAAAAACAGCAGAAGAAACAATTAATGTTTATAAAAAAGTCTTAGGAAATGCAGATTAAGATTAATAATTTTGTAAAGAAGAGCAGGTACATATTTGTAATATTTATTATTTTTTTTTGCTGGAGAATTTCCCTTTTCTTTTTAGACTTAGTAAGTAGAAATTTTATCCTTTCCAAGTCTCAGTTTATGGGAGATATTCCCTGGGCTAATTTTGATGGTGTTCATTATCTTGCCATTGCCCAAAATGGTTATGGTATTTACCAGCAGGCATTCTTTCCTCTATTCCCTATTCTTATAAATATTGTTCATAATTTTTTAAAGATAGAATATGTTTCTTCAGGACTATTGCTTGCAAATACCTTTGCACTCCTATCTGTCATAATGTTTTATAAACTCGTTAGGTTCGATTACGGGGCAAAGGTTGCACTTTGGTCAATTATTTTTTTTCTGGTTTTTCCCACATCTTTTTTCTTGGGAAGTGTATACACGGAAAGTCTCTTCTTGTTTTTTATATTCTCAAGTTTTTATTTTGCAAGAAAAGGAAAATTCTTTTATTCAGCAGTCTTTGGAATGTTTGCCACAGCGACAAAATTCATTGGCATACTGTTGATTCCGGCAGTATTGTGGGAGATATACATGCACTGTAAAGAAATAAAGAAAACATCAATTATTCCTTACGTTTACGCTTTATCAATAATTCCTTTAGGCTTATTATTCTACATGTTTTTTCTCAACAGTAATTATTCAGACCCTCTGTTATTTATTCACACACAGTCAGCTTTTGGAGTCAACAGGACAGCAGGAGAAGTGATATTATTGCCTCAAGTATTATTTAGATATTTAAAAATATTTATTAGTGTTCCTTTCTCAAACTATGAATTGTGGGTTGCTGTTTTGGAATTTGTTGTTTTTTTAACCATTTTTATTTTACTATTAAAGAATATAAAAAAGATCCGTCTCTCTTACCTTATTTTTTCTTCTTTTGCTATTATTATCCCAACACTATCCGGCACACTTTCATCACTGCCTAGATACGCTTTGGCAGCCTTCCCGGTCTTTATAATTCTAGGAAGAGTTAAAAGTACAAAAATAAAAATTTTCCTACTTATAATTTCCTATTTTTTACTTATAATATTAACATCCCTCTTTTTGAGAGGGTATTTTGTTGCTTAGGTGTTCATGAGAAAAATAATTAAAGAAGTTATAGATCATCCCTTGATTTCCAGCAGTACAATTGTTGTTATTGGTCTATTTATGGCCAATGGTTTTAACTATCTCTTTATCGTTGCCATGGGAAGATTTCTAAGCGTGGATGATTATGGTATACTTGCGGCTCTAACCTCTATTGTTGTCATTTTCTCAATTTTTTCCTCTACAATTATTACGGTTTTTACCAAATTTACAGCATCATTCATAGGTAAAAATAAGCAAGAGTTTATTGGACCATTATTTAAAAACGGAACGGTTATAATTGGTGTTATAGCTTTGATAATTTCTTTATTGATTTTTATTTTCTCACCACAAATTGCTCAATTTTTACACATAGACTCATTGATTCTTGTATATATAACAGCTGCATCATTATTCTTTCTCTTTGTTACCTCTGTTGTGTTTGGAATCTTGCAAGGTTCATTAAGATTTTTTACTTTCTCTTTTTTAAATATTGTTTTAGCTATAACAAAACTTATTTTTGGCTTATCATTGGTAATAGCGGGTTATAAAGTATTTGGTGCAGTTGTTGGAACATTGATATCAGGAGTTGTTAGTTATTTCTTAGCTGTTGTATTTCTCCGCTTTATTCTAGTAAAGTCAGATCGTTCTGTAAAAATTAATGAAACTTTTAAGGATATTTGTTCATATGGAACCCCCGTCCTACTGTCAAGCTTAGGCTTAACAGCAATGATATCAATAGATATCATATTAACCAAGCATTTTTTTAATCCGGTTATGGCTGGACAATATGCTGCACTTTCGTTAATGGGTAGGTCTATTTTCTATCTTATCTCACCAATTACGCTGGTATTCTTTTCTTTAGTTGCACAAAAAAATGAAAAGGGAGAAAAACTTTTTGGAACAGTAGTTCTTGCCGCAGTATTAATAGGACTTCCTGTTATAATATTAAGCTTAATATATTTTGTATTCCCCTCTTTTGTTCTTCATATATTTTTTCCAGCAAAAGAATATAAAATCTTAATATCATACCTTGGACCCTTTTCAATATTTATTCTTTTATATTCATTATGTTGGTTTTTAAATAGTTTTTATTTATCTGTCGGAAAGCTAAAAGTATATAGATTGACTATTTTTGCCTTATTTTTGGAAATTCTTGCCATATTTTTTTTCCACCAAACCATACTTGAGATTATTTACATTCTTATTACAATTTCACTTGCATTATTAATAGTTTTATCTTTATATTTACCTATTTCTTTCCGTAAGAAAATCAGTTGAAAGATATTAATATTATATAGTATACTACCAGTAACTACCGAAATTATTTATCGTCTTATGGATAAGCAAAACCCTAAATATTTCATTTCGCTAATTATCCCCACATATAAACAAGAACAAACAATAGTAAAAGATCTTCTGCGCATAAAAAATGTTATGGATCAGCTTAGATATGATTATGAAATGATCATTGTTGTTGATGGTAAAGTGGATAAGACCTATAAAAAAGTAAAAAGAATTGAGTCTTCCAAAATAAGGGTGTTTGGTTATGAACATAATCATGGAAAAGGACATGCTATTAGATTTGGTATGGCAAGGGCAAAAGGGGAAATTATTGCTTTTATTGATTCAGGTATGGATATTAATCCAAATGGTATCTCTATGCTTCTTGAGCATTTTGAATGGTATAGTGCAGATATTATAATTGGCTCCAAGCTCCATCCTGTTTCAAAGGTAGAATACCCCTTGGTTCGGAGAATTTTGTCATGGGGATACAGATTTCTTGTTGGAACATTATTTGGACTTACAGTTAAGGATACTCAGGTAGGAATTAAGTTTTTTAGAAGAGAAGTGTTAGAAAAAGTTTTACCAAGACTTCTTGTTAAAACATATGCGTTTGACATTGAGGTTCTGGCTGTTGCAAACTACCTAGGCTACAAAAGAATTTATGAGGCGCCAATTGAATTAGATTTTGGAGGAATGTCTTCTATCACCACAAAAAATTTCTGGGCAGTGGTTCTAAATATGTTGATTGACACCTTAGCAGTTTTTTATAGGCTTAAGATACTTCGTTATTATGACGGAAAAAATCAAAGAAAGTGGAAATACGATCCAGAGCTGAATTTTAGAATAAATGTGACATAAGCTCTCTTTTCTCTTCTTTATTGATATCTTTTCCATTATTAATATATTAAAATAAATAATATGAGAAAAAAAGTGCAATTAATGGTGAAGCACCCACTTATTTCAGGAAGCATTATTGTTTTTGTAGGGTCAACTTTAGGCAGTTTTTTTAACTTCTTATTTAATTTATTTATGACTAGAAATCTTTCAGTTGCTGACTACGGAGCATTGGCCGGCTTACTTTCTTTGACTACTGTTTTTGGATTGATCGGGGGAGCATTCGCTCCAACTATAGTCACCTTTGCAGGAGGTTATTTTGCAAAAAAAGAATATGACAAGGCTAAGAGTCTTTTTTATAAATTAAGTCTATTATCTTTTCTCTTGGGATTTATTATTTTTATTAATTTTATTTTGTTTAAAAAACAAATAGGAATTTTCTTCAATATTTCTGAAGTATCATTAATTCCCCTTATAGGGCTAATGATACTTTTAGGGTACATGACTATAGTTAACACTGCTTTTCTTCAAGCTAAGCTTGCCTTTTCATTCTTATCAATCAGCAATTTTATGTCTGCAACTTTAAAGCTTGTTTTTGGGGTAGTATTTATTCTTTTTGGATTTAAATTGGCAGGTGCGATATGGGCAAATGCATTTTCAGGAATAATACCATATCTTTTAATGTTTCTTCCCCTGAAATTTCTTTTATCTTTCAAAGGTTCTTCAGTGGTTGAAATTAAAAGGATCATCTTATACGGAGCTCCTGTAGCGGTTTCCTTAATTAGCTTAACATCTCTTATTACTACAGATATTATTCTGGTAAAACATTTCTTTAGTCCTGAAGACGCAGGGATCTACGCTGGAATATCTTTAATCGCAAAGATCATTTTCTATTTTTCAGCCCCGGTTGGAACAGTTATGTTTCCTCTTTTAGTGCGAAAACATACAAGAAAAGAAAACTCTAATGGGTATTTTTTGCTTTCTTTACTTTTAGTTCTGATTCCCTCTTTGTGTCTTAGTGTTGTCTACTTTATTATTCCGGAATTTATTTTGACTACCTCTACAAAATTAGAATATGTTAAAGGAGCTTCTTTATTAGGTGTCTTCAGTGTCTTGTCCGTCCTGTACTCAATATTGTATCTTTTCACAAACTTTTACCTGTCAATAAAAAAAACTACTATTTTTTTACCATTAGGTCTTGGAGCTATTGCTCAGGCTTCGCTTATTTGGTTTTTCCATAATTCGTTTTTTCAGATTATTATTATTTCAATTTCTG
>QZIP01000003.1 GCA_003599595.1 Candidatus Parcubacteria bacterium | reverse complement strand
TTTACATTAGAAAAGCACTCCTCCTTTTACTACCACTATCGGTTACAATTACCAACACTTATTACTATCCACATCACCCACTCTAATTATCTAAGACCCCAACCTACCACCATAAATACATAGCCTCGCCACCTGACACATCATTACCAACAACAAGTATGCTTATATATCTGTGATTTTGCTTACAACAAATATATTATTAGTCTTTTTAAAGGTCGGACCTTCTTAATAAAATATTTCTCGAAGGTCGGACCTTCCAACAACTATAACCATGCCAATTACATCTGACATAACAATCTAACAATGCAACAATCAATCATCAATCCTGATTCCTATCTTCCAATTTTAAACTCCACAACACTTGCCCTTCCGAAGCTTTAGCGAAGGAGGGTCTCCCTCATTATCTCCCAATCTTAAACTCTACTACATCCCCTTCTTGCATAATATAATCCCGTCCTTCCATTCTAACTTTTCCCAATTCCCTAACCTTTTTCCATCCTCCAAGCTGAACAAACTCATCATACGAGACAACTTCTGCTTTTATAAAATTTTTTATAAAATCAGTATGGATCACGCCAGCCGCGTTCTGCGCATTTGTACCCCTTTTTACAGTCCAAGCCCGTACCTCCTTTTCTCCAGCGGTCAAAAATGAAATCAAACCCAACTCCTGATATGCTTTTTTAATCAGTCTCTCAAGCCCAGATTCCTCCACTCCCAATTCTTTTAAATATTCTTTTTGGTCTTCTTCTGATAATTCTGCCAACTCCGCCTCTATCCTCGCAGAAATAACTACTATATTGTCATTGCGAGGCTTCGAAGAACCCGAAGCAATTTTTTGAGACTGCTTCGCTTCGCTTGCAGTGACAGAAAAAAGAAGTTTTGCATAATTTTGTCTTATTTCCTTCGCATTTTTCAGCGCTTGTTCTTCCACATTCAAAACCACAATCTCCGGCTTACTAGACAGCAAAAACATCTGATCAACCAACTCTTGTTCTTCTTTTGCAAACATCATCTCCCTAACAGGAATCCCACTGTTGAGTTCATTTTCTAATCTGTTAAGTACTTCACTTTGAACTTTAAGCTGCGACTTTGAACTTTGAACTTTGAACTTTGAACTTCTTAAAGATTCCAAATCTTTAAGAATCAGTTCTGTCTGTATCATCTCATAATCACTTTTAATATCCACTGAACCTTCACGGATTATGTTCTCATCTTCAAAAGATCTTACCACATGCGCAATAATACTAACCTCTCTAATGTGTGACAAAAACTTATTTCCAAGACCTTCCCCTTCACTTGCTCCTTTTACAAGTCCAGCAATATCCACAAATTGAACGGTAGCCGGAACTCTTGGTACTTTTTTTGTCATTGCGAGCCCTGGCGAAGCAATCTCTTTCTCTACAATTTCTGCAAGCTTTTCCAATCTCTCATCAGGTACGGGAACAACTCCAACATTCGGCTCTATGGTCGCAAAAGGATAATTTGCCGCAAGAGCAGCTTGCCTCTTTAAAAGCGCATTAAATAACGTCGACTTTCCGACATTAGGCAACCCTATAATACCCACCCCTAAAGCCACGCTGTTCCTCCTTTTTGATTTAACAGAAAGCAATGTCGAGCCCCGTATAAACGCCCCTCGAAGGCAAGGATGTAAACCTTGCGATGAGGTAAGTTCTGTATGGGGCCTACGTTTGGTAAACCGACTATCCCGACACTAAGATTCATAATGAAGATTATAACATCTATAAAATATAGAAACAAAAATCAGTCTCGCCACCTTTCGCCACCTTAAAGGTGGAATACACTCGCCACCTGAACTTTCCACAATTTACGCTTACTAAATGAGGACATGGTAATTTAATTTTGACTACTTATTCCTAGCAGCAAGATTAAAATAAAAAAAATACTTATTTAAGTTTTCTTCTGTTGATTTATAAATATTTTCCCCGCAAAAATAATCAACCAAAACCTCACGCATTCTCAGTATTTCTTTAAGCCGGTTTTTATTTTTAGGATCATCAACTGAAAAATCTATCAACTCCAAGGCCCTATAAAAAGCATTCTTGCTCATTTCTTCATTGTCTTTCTTCTGCCAATTTATTGATCTTCCCACCTCTGCCCCAATATTTGCCATTTGCTCAAATATTGAATAATCTTTGAAACGATAGGCTATATTTTTATGAAAACTATTCATTTTTTACTAATTTATGGACAATAACGGTTATTCTTTTTCTTAAATTTTCATCTTCAATACCTCGTGAAAGATTATTTAACCTGGGACGGATATTAATCATAGAATCAAATTCTATAAAATCTTCTTTTAAATCAGGATAAAGATTTATCCCCCATAAATCATCCTGTTTTGATCCATTGTCCAATAAATACTTTTCTTCATCCGCATGCATTTCCGCATCAACAACCATTACTTCTTTTTCAACATCAACGACTACTTTTACCAATCCTCCAAATATCCGCATTGACATTTTCCTAAGCTCATCAATACTGATAGAATCCTCAACTAATTTCATAATTTTGATTATAGCATAGGTCAAGTAATTACACACACAGCCTCGCCACACCTAAACCTTTAAATTGATCAGTATTATATTCTTATTTATTCTGAGTTTAAATGAAGAAAGAATGTTGAAATAACTAAACCAATAAGAGTTTTCACAGGCTTCCCTAACGTTGTCCTATAATATTGACTTCTACCCTTAGACTTGCTATAATCCATCTCACATTTAAGACAAATTTAGGCTCCTCCCGTACCAAAAAGATACGGGATCACCGCACGCCTAAATTCTGTCTTTTCTGTACTTTAATTATTGTTCTTTGACAGTTTTTGTCCCGTCAAACCGCTCTTCAAGCCGTCTACGAATAGTAGTGAAAAGGCGAGAAGTAAGGTTCTACGGGATAGTTGTGGAAAGTTAATCTATCAGTAGGTGGCGCTCTGCATATCTTATATTAGATATTCAGTGTGCCACCTATTGAGGACGGCTAGAAATGAGAATATTGGTCTTTGGAAAGGAGCAAATCATGTCTAGTAATTGGATTCAACTCTTTGTCAGGGCGCCGCAGGGCAATGGCTACACTACACCGCAGGCCATGAAGCGCATTGACGATCACCTGACCCAGTCTGGACTTGCTGCTCTCAAATGCCCACCACCTTCGGCAATGCCTGTTCAGGAACCAGATAGCACATGGGAAGTGCGTGTATTCAGTGAAGGTGTTCTCTTTCTCGTGGAAGAGATTCTCACGAAACACTACGGCCTCGAGATCGTACGCAAGGTCGAACACCAGCAGTAACAAGCTGCCCCTCTGGAAGAACCGTCTCAATTCTATATTAAGGAAGGAGATCGACCATGTTCGGAAAGAAGATCAAACCCGTCCACGTCCCGGTCAACACCCAAGAACAGGCTCAGGAAGATCCCTTGATGCGCAGTTGGGTCATGGGTGGCAATCCAAACGCCATCGTGGCTCAAGAGGCAGAAGGCCAGCAGAGCTTCGTCAACAGCGACACGCTGCCGACCCGAACGAACGACTACGGCGATCACGATAGCAAGAAGGCTCTCGAGGCCGCAGGCGTCAAGTTCGGTGTGGTCATTCCAGGCGACCCGCTCTTCCAGTACGTGGAGTTGCCCAAGGGATGGAAGAAGGTTCCAACTAGCCACTCCATGTGGTCAGACCTCGTGGACGACAAGGGGCGCAAACGCGCTTCCATCTTCTACAAGGCGGCGTTCTACGACCGAGACGCCTTCTACAGCGCCACTAGCAGGTTTAGTATCGGCATCGACTACGAGCGCCAAGACAAGGAAGGCATCACGGTCGGCCAGGTGCTGGAACAGGGCGCGGTCATCCATACCACGGAGCCGGTAACGAGCGAGAAAAGCCACGAGCTGTCCAAGAAGGCCAGGAAGGTCGCCGCCGAGTGGCTCGACGAGCACTACCCGGACTGAAAGAACCCTAGCGCTTACTGGAACTAGAACTTACCCCACAACTGAATAACTGTCAAGAGCACCAGGCGCCGTCAGGCAGATAGAGGCTTCTATCCGCCCCGGCGCCTCTCTTGTATTTAAAGCACTACATTTGATAAAAAATTAAACTGAAGTAGGCTGAAGATGTTTTTCTATTTTCTTGATTCTTTCCTCATGATTATTGTAACCTGCATTAATCAACTCTGACAACACATCTATAGTCTCCTCCTGAGACTTATCTATTTTATTATTTACCAACTCAACTTTTATTTCCACGGTTTCAAGCCGTTGTTTTACCTCACCTAAATCTTTTCTAACCTCTAGCAAACCTTGCTTAAGTCCACTTGTCTCCCGTTTAACTCCACTTAGGTCTTCTTTAACTCCACTTAGGTCTTCTTTAATTGGTGCGAGCTTTTTATCAATTAAATCTCCAATTTGACTTATAAGTTTATTATCGGCCATAAATTTATCTTACTCCGAAAAATACATCTTTTCAACTAGAAAAAACCACGCACAAATATCACAAACACTATCCGCCAAAAATAAAAAAAGCAGATCAAATCTTTTCCAGATCTTTTGTCGCAGGACCACGCAAAACCTTACCCTCCACACTATACCTTGACCCACAGCAAGGACAATCCCAAACCTTTTCTTCCGCATTCCAATTCACCAAACACCCCTCAAAAGTACAATTAGCAGAAACCACAAAAACTTTCCCATTTTCATCTTTATAAACAGCTGCTTTTCTCCCTTTATAAGGGATAATCTTACCCTCACCATTTTTCAAGTCATCCATAGCCTCGCCTCCCTTGGCCGCCGTAGTCTTGACGGAGGCGGCCTTTGACCCGCCATAATCCTGAGCTTGCCAAAAAACAAGGCGGCCAGGATCATACAAGCTTTCCCACTCATTATCCTTTCCCAAAATTAAATCTGTCAACAGTCTTGCCGCAACCAAACCTGGAGTCATCCCCCAAGCACTAAAACCTGTAGCAACAAAAATATTTCTAGACCCCGGCATTCTACCAATATAGGGTACTAAATCCCGCGACATAGTATCTGCTGCTCCCCACTTAAAACCCACACTTTTAATTTGAAAATTTTTCTCTGCAAGACCTGCTAGAAATTCAAAACTCTCATCTATACTTTTGCCACCAGGCGCTTCCCCATGTCTTGCTCCGATAATCAACCACTCCTTCTCTTTATCCTTATCCTTATGAGGCCTAAAAGACATATCAAAACTCCTGGTGCCAATAAACATTGTTTCAGAATAAGGCAGTTTGGGAGAACAAGCTATAACAAATGATCCTGAACGTTGAAGCTCTGAAAAAATTTTATTTGGATCATAAAATGGAAAATTCGTAGCAACAACAACAGATTTTGCTTTCAAACTAACACTTGAAGTAACAACTTTACAAAAATCCTCCCCTTCTTTTATATCCACAACCCGGGAATTCTCCCAAACATAACTTCCACCACTATTTATCAATTCAGCAATTTTCAAAAGATACTTTCTGGGATGAAAATACGCTTGGTTATCAAACCTTACCGCTCCCAAAATCTGCAAATCTACACCAGGAATAGAAGCTGCAAATGATGCCGGTAAACCTAACCCCAAAGCCACCTCCACCTCTTGCTTAATCTTTCCCAAATCATCCATAGACTTTGTATAAGTAAAACTAGGTGCTCTATAAAAATCACAGTTAATATTCTCTTTTTTAATAATCCTTTCAAGCTCAGATATTGCCCACTCGTTTGATTCTGCATATACTTGAGCCTTATCTTTTCCAAATTCCTCAGTTAAATAAGCATATCTTAACCCGTGAAGAGAGGTCGCCTTAGCCGTAGTATTACCTGAGGTACCCATTGCTATTCTACCAGCTTCTACCACTGCCGTTTTTATTCCCTGATTTTTCAAAAAATAGGCAGTGTTTAACCCAACAATTCCCCCACCTATCACCACGACATCCACCTCCAAATTCCTCTCTAAGGTTGGAAAATTTGTGCTTGGCGTTGTAGCTATCCAAATAGATTCAATTTTTTCAGGCAGTAATCCTTGCATACCAAATCAACACACTAACCAAATAAAACTGGTTTATATCAGAAATAATAATAAAACGTTGCAATAAAAGAGTAAAAACTTGGTAAAAAAAGAGTACAAAATACCATATGTTAGATAAGCACACGTAAATACTAAAATAATGTGATATAACTAAAATTATAGAAAACCAAAAAACATATGGAAACCAGACGCAGTAGAAAGAAAAAGAGAATAATAAAGATATTTGTTTTTAATCTTATTTTGTTTACTGTCTTTTCCATCTTAATTATCAAACTTATTATTCAACCAGCATCACCGCCCGCAATAATCAATCCATTAATACCTGACTTACCCTCAATTTTTCAAGAAACCAATAACAGCAAATCTAACTCACTTGAAAACGCCGTACAAAGCGCTCTTTCAGAATCAACCGGAACTTACGGCGTTGTCATTAAAAACCTTAACACTGATGAAAAATATTATTTAAATGAACATAGAGTCTTTAAAACAGCTAGTTTGTACAAATTATGGATTATGGCAGTTGCCTATGAACAAATCCAAACAGGGAAATTACAGAAAGATCAAATATTAACCGAGGATGTATCATCACTTAATGACAAATTTCAAATAGCCTCAGAATCAGCTGAGAAAACAGAAGGAACAATCACTCTATCTGTTACAGAAGCTCTAAACAAAATGATAACAATTTCAGATAACTACTCTGCTCTACTTCTAAGTGCACAAGTTAAACTATCAAATGTAGCGTTATTCTTAAAAAACCAAAACCTTACAGAATCAAATATTGGCACAGAAGATAAAAGCTACCCAACAACAACTCCCTCTGATATTGCCTTATTCTTTGAAAAATTATACAAAGGTGAACTTGCAAATGAAAAATATACAAAAGAAATGATTGACCTTCTTAAAAACCAACGGTTAAACAACAAACTGCCCAAATACTTACCCCAAAATACTATCATTGCCCACAAAACAGGAGAACTATACAACATCACACATGATGCAGGAATAGTTTATACCCCAACAGAAAACTACATTATTGTTGTTTTATCAGAAACTGACAACCCAGAAAAAGCAGTAGAAATAATAGGCCAAATCTCAAAAAACGTCTACAATTATTTTACAACGAAACAGAAATAATAAACAACCAGGCTCGCCACCTGGAAGGTGGAACAGGCTCGCCACCTGATTTAACGTTTAATCCAATATACCAAAGATCCTTGCAACACTCATCCTGTAGTTTTGACTTTTAAGGTCAGATCTGATAAAATCCTCTCTATATTTGAAGCTGATCTGGCTTGTTATATCAAATGATGTGACCGCTTAGCCTTAATCAGCTTCATATATTATTTTTACTCCAAAAGCTTTGTCTTAGAAGAGCTTGCTCTTCCGAAGCCTTGGCAAAGGAGAGTTCTTTGACAGCTCAAGGAAAGCAAAAAAGAAAGGAGACCGGCGTCAGAAAAGGAGGAAGCGTAGAAATATTATTGGCATCGGGTGCCACCCACCGCTTCACTTGCAGAATCGACTCGGGCACAAACATAACCACCCGGAGAATCAACTGAAGGAGGCCGCCATGACCACAACGGAATCAACGGAATCACAAGCAAGAAAACTCGCGCTACGGATGACAAGAGCCTGTTTTAACGTGGAACCCGCTCTCCCACCACTTACTCCTCCCCTCCACCACATCTTCATGAGTCATCTCCAAGATAATGATCCCCCTGGAAAACCCTGTACCCTTGCTGGCACCCTTCTAACAAGGGACAATATCAGGATCATCGCATTCTGCTACCTGGAAGAGGGCTGGACAAGGGGAACGGTGCAGATAAGGCTTCCAAAAGATCCTCCAGGAACCAGCCGCGACTTCATCTGCACCGTCAACGATGATAACACAGTAAATGCCCGGAGAATCGAACAGTCGCCGCCACCGGCATCCTAACCCAGCTTTCCAAGAACTGTCAAGACAGCAAGCCCCCTCTTTTTTCAAAAAAGAGGGGGCTTGCAACCATCGCAAATCTCCAAAGGCTCGCCACCTACCTTCTTATTATTTATTGCTATAATTAAATTATGAGAATCTCAGTTATTGTTCACCCAAATTCAAAAAAGGAAAGGGTCGAAAAAGATCTCTTGGAAAATCTCCACGTTTATGTCCACAAACCACCTCTGGGAGGAAAAGCCAACAAAGCAGTACTTGTTGCGCTGACAAAACATTTCAACACCAAAAAAAGCAATATAATTCTTATTTCAGGAGAAAAATCCAAAACCAAAGTCTTTGAAATTATATAAATCCTAAAACTATGCTTCCGTATCTACTATATTACCTTTTGGTACCGGAAAAGTTTTAGGATTCCCTTCATTATCATATCCTTCCACCTCTGGTTTTCTAATAGGACTAAAAGGCTTACCATCTTTTTCTACAGGATAAAATAAATCATTATCACCCTTTTTACCCTTAATTGTATCTATAATCTCTGGATTTCTAGGATCTTCCCCTCTTTCTTCCATACAAAATTATTATACCAAAAGCCAACCCACCACACCTAAGGTAAAAACAGCTAATGCACCTAGAAATCTTTATTAAAAACCTTCCTCAACTCCACTTTTGCTTGTTCCAAAATTTTCTTTTGTTCCGGATCCAGATTTTTCCCTGCTCTATTTATATAGAAATTAAGCATACTCATTGCAGACTGAAAAGGCGGCGCTTTTCTTCTAGTGCTCTCTTCTACTGACTTTTTTAAAGACATTGCAATTCTCTTAGGGTCTTTAAAAGTAAATACACCTTTTTCAAGATCCAACGCATTACTTATCCTTGTCACTCTCCCAGACCAATACTTATCCTTCACACTAATATATTAATTTCCCAAACCAAAAACCTTAACAAAACTTAGGTAAGAATCCCAAAAGAAAATCATTTATCAAGTTTCAAATTACAATTTTTCTTCTATCAAAAGTGTAGGATCTTGATTTGTGTAACCGCCTTCGAGAGGAATTATTTGACCATTAATGTAATTTGCTTCATCTGATAATAAAAATATAATTAAATTTGCAACATCTTCTGGTTTTGCATTTCTTTTTAGAGGATTTATCTCTGCCACTTTATCTAAAAATTCTGTTCCATTTGATTTAATCATAGAAGTTAAAACCCAACCTGGAGCAACTGAATTAACTCTAATTTTTCTGTCTGAAAAAATTAAAGATAGAGACCTCGTAAGAGAATTTACTCCATTTTTACTAGCAGCATAACTAGCAGTTATATTACCACCATAAAAAGAATCTGTGGAACTAATCATTATAAATCGTCCACCTTGCTCAATTTTTTCCTTAAAAAGCTTAGCCAAATAATAATTACCGCTAAGATTAACAGCTAAAGTCTTTTGCCATATTTCAAAATCATTTTCTAAATCGCCATTTTCAAACTCACAAATACCTGCACAATTAACTACTGCATAAACTTGTTCATTTATTTGATTAAACAAAGCTTTGACTGAATCAACATCCTGCAGATTCAAATGCTTACTTTTAAAATTATTATTGGCAATATTCTCTATCCTTTCAGGATGATTAAAATATGTACCAACAACAAAATAATCTTTATCCAATAAGAATTCTGCAATTTTGTTGCCTATACCTCCCGAAGCTCCCACAACAATTACGGTTTTTTTCATATTTAATCTAAGTATATCATAAAAATATTTAATTACTTTTATCGAGGTCTCACCTCGATATATGCCTGTCGAGGTGAGACCTCGACTTCACATGGCTCCATCTCTAAAATCTTCTCTATCCTAAACACACGGTTCTCTCCTCTCTTCTCATCAAAGGCTTCCACTCCTAAAAAGCTCCTCCCCAAATACTCCATCTCCCCAACTTGTAAGGGCTCAATAACACGTCTTGATTTTTCATCGTTTGATTTCAGATAAATAATGGACATTTTTTTATTTCCAGAAACCGCATCCTTCAACATCTTTATTTTACTTTCAAGAGAAAGATTTTCCTCTGACTTTTTATACTGAACCCCTGTCACAAACCTAACCACCCGCCAGTCCATAAAAATATGTTTTTTAGAAATCGGCTGTCTAAGAATAATGCCCGAAAGAGTTGTACAACGGCTGAGAGCAACATAAAGTTGCCCATGAACAAATGTTCCACTACCAATATCAATAATTACATTATCAAATGTCTTCCCCTGAGCCTTATGTATTGTAACAGCCCAAGCAAGTTTCATCGGATATTGAGTAAATGTCCCAACAGACTGTGAAACCAAGCTATTACTTTCCTGATCAAAAGAAAAATGAAATAATTCCCAAGTATAAGGTATCACTTCTTCTATGCTCCCATCCGTCAATTCAACAACAATAATATCCATACCTTCCTCAACTTTTTCAATATCCAAAATTTTACCAATCGTCCCATTAACCCATCTTTTTTGACTATCATTATTCAACATCATAACCTGAGCACCCACCTTTAACATCAACTCTACCTCTGTTGGCAAGGAATGCTTATCAAAAGACCCAGTTATATTTCCCGTATAAGTACGGTTATTACTCTTTAACCTTTCAAGCTGTTCTTCGTTAATTGAATCAGCAAGTCTATTTGTTGTCGTTAAATAAACAAAAAAATTATTTTCTGCTGGAACAAAATGAGGATTATATCTTTTATTAATCATATTAAAATGTTCTTCTGTAGCGCTATTGTTTCTAATTGCATTCAAAAGCATAATAAAATCATCCTCTTTCTGTCTATATATCTTTTCAAGCTCTACAAACTCAAACTGTAACTGCTCAAATACTTTTGCATCAAAAAAATACTGACTTTTATAGTGAGTTCTGAAAATTTTGCGCTCATCACCTGTAACAACGGGTGGCAATTGATATAAATCGCCTATGAAAATCATTTGAAGACCACCAAATGGCCTTTTATCATCCCTATTTAACCTCAAAAACTTATCAACACAATCAAGTAAATCCGAACGAACCATCGAAATCTCATCAATAACAATTGCATCTAATTTTCTATATAAATTTTTAGTTTCATCACCTTTTTTGGAAACTTTCTTTACTCCCTGCAGTGTTATACCAGGCTTGAATTTAAAAAACGAGTGGATTGTCTGTCCTTTAACATTCAAAGCGGCCACACCAGTTGGTGCAAGAACCACCACCTTCTTTTTTGTCTTATTTCTAAAATAAGTCAATAGAGTTGATTTTCCTGTACCCGCTCTACCCGTTATAAAAACATTTTTATCTGATTCTTCCAATAAAGATAATGCTCTTTTAAATTCGGGATTAAAATCTAGCTCTTTTGTACTCTCCAAACTGGAAACAGAAACCTTTTTCTGAGGTTTTTTATCTTCTGATTTATTTTTTTCCTCTATTTTATAAACTACCGGAAGATCAATATTAAATAGTTTTGCAATTCTAGCCCTAATCGCACTAGGCTTTCTCTCAAGCTTCTTAGCATACAAATCAATAAATTCTTCTTCCACACGTCCTGCAAACCTTGTTGCCACAAACTCTAAATACACATTTTTAAGTAAATTGTCTTCCTCCTCAAGCCACGGAGCATATGCCTTTTTATAAGTTTTTCTAATCTCGTCAACGCTATATGTTTTATCACTCATTGTCTAATTATAAGGTTTAAGTGAAAAAATTATAACACTGTAAAAAAGCCAAAACTACAACCAATTATTTATCTAGTATTTATCGAGGTCTCACCTCGATGTGTACGTGTAGAGGTGAGACCTCGATACTTACGATACTTACTCAAAACACTTATCCCTAAGTATCCCTACTTATCCCTAGGTGTCCTAGCTATTTCATCCCTCGTTAAAACTCAGGACTATAGCCTCCCAGGTGAAATTACAAAAATTACAGATTGAACTGAAAAAGGAATAATTTCTGCCCCTTCCAAAAACCCAAGCTTTGTCACAAATATTTGTATTGTCCAAAATACAGAAAACAAAACTACGTTTACAAATGGAGAATCCATAATTCTATTTTACAACTCTTAAATTTCCTCTCTCTATTAAAGATGATTTATCTTTATATGACAAAGTTAAAACCTTATTAGGTTCTTCTTGTCCATACATAGCATAAATTCCTTTAAGTACTGTCTCATAAGCCTTTGCATACTTTACTATATCCTCAGTAAAGTTCTGATCCGCATTACCAGACCGGTCACCCCCATGATACACAGACATAAAACCAATACTCCAATTATCCTTATTTAAATAATTATCCTGAACAGCCGTAAATGTCTTTGGTATGCCAATGCTATATTTTTCTCTCTCTAACCGTTTGTTAATCCACTCAATCTTACTTGCAGGATTAGAAAAACCAAAATCAACAAAATAATCATTACTACCATAAGTAAAATGTACGCCTCTTCTATTTTTATCTTCCTCCATCTTCATACTTGCACACCCCCTCTTCTTCAAAAACTCAACAAATACCTGTTGTTGCTCAAAAGAAACATATCCCTTAGTAAACCTACCAATCGTAGCATTACGACCTTTAAGGCAAAGTGTAGACATAAAGTCATACCAATCTGGAGTATCTTTACTTAAAGCATCCGGACCAAGAGTAACCACCCTAGTTGCAAGATTTGAAAACACAGAACCATCCATAACATCCTGCTGAACATTAAGACCCTCTACTCCCACTGAAGACAAAGCAGCAAAAATCGATTTAGGATTTTCAACGGAAACCTGCAACCCTCTCCCAATTTTCTCTTCCTTTACCCCATCTGAACCATCTTTCAACATATCATCAAACGTTTCCATACCTATTATACACAAACAATTATTTCAAAAGTAAACCAAGGGGCTGGCGCGGATGCCTATAAAAGACACCGCGCCAACCATGAAATAGTGATGAAGAGATCACTCAGCAATGCGGGGTGGGAATTCCTAAAACAGGCGGCTCATCCCACATGAACAATGCAGCTTATTCGGATCTTCGTTGGCAGGATTCACCCGAAGCTTGCGGCCACCCATAGTACAACCGTCAAACATCAACTGAACATTCCGTGCCTCCGCCTCGGTAACCATCTCCACGAAGCCGAATCCCCTTGACCGGCCCGTGTCCCTCTTGGTCATAACCGTTGCTTCTACGACCTGCCCTGCTGCCTGCTCAAACAGCTCCCGAAGATCCTTAGAGGTGACAGTATAGGGCAGATTCCCCACGTAAAGCCTCGCTCCCATTTGTATTTCCCTTCTCCTTTTTTACTAAACTCAACGTCACTTAAGATCGCCACCTTCCAGGTGGAATAGACTCGCCACCTAGAGACCGCTAACCGGAACGCCTTCCTTCTCCTATCCAACCTCCTTAGAAAAATTCCAAACGGACGGCCTCAAAAAGAAAACTTCATAAATTTCTTTCCAAAGCCGCCCGTTTGACTCCATCACTATTTATCAACGTACTATAACACCCAAGAATCAGTAAGCAATTACACTGTCCTTAAACGTTAATATGCAAATTATAAGATACCAAATAACATATTTCAACAAAAGACCAAACCGCAACAATTTCTTCATGTCTATAATCTCATCAAAACCTAAAAATAGATCCCAAAAATCCTTACATAATTCTTTTACTTTTCTCATTAAAACTTTAATCCAAAATACTTAAATAGTCACTTATGGAAGCAATATTGAACACACTCGCTGAAACATTAAACAACATTATTCTTTTTATTCCCCAACTTTTAAGTGGACTTCTAATCCTTATTGCCGGACTGATTGTAGCAAGCATTGTAAAAACACTAATTGAAAAAGGCGCAAAATATCTTAATATAGGAAGATGGTTCAGTAAAGCAAAGATTGAAGAAAGGGAAACAACTAGAACCTGGGTAAATATCCTTGCCCAAGTTGCCTACTGGTTTATTATCCTTTCTTTTCTTATACCTACATTTGATGCCTGGGGATTGCCATCTATCACAAACATCCTCAACCGTTTTGTTCTCTACCTCCCAAATGTATTTGCCGCAGTAGTAATAGGATTTATTGGAGTAATTGTGTCAAATATTGCATACCAAACAGTGCTGAATGCAAGTCAAAGCCTAAGCACAAAAGCACAATCCTTCTTGGCAAGCATTACCCGTTACTCAATTATTTTCTTTGCTTCTCTTTTAGCACTAAACCAGCTTGGAATCTCACCAAATCTTATTCAAATACTTTTAACAGGATTTGTAGCGGCTCTTGCAATAGCCATAGGGCTTGGACTTGGACTCTCAATCGGCTTAGGCGGACGTGAAGCTGTAAAAAATGCCCTGGGAAACATCACCAGCAAACAAAACATAACCGGAGTCAAAGGCGGTAAAACAAAAAGCAAAAGAGTAATCAAACCTGTTACAATAACCAAACCCAGTAAAAAACGCTCCAAAAAATAAAAATTCTTTCCTTCCTCACTTACGATAAGCCCTTCCAGCAAATAAACTCAAAAACCAACCAATCAAAACTAACCATAATCCTCCTATTCCCGTTCCAAAAATAGGCACACTTACCCCAAAAACCATCAATATCCCAACGCCAATAAAAAACCAGACCATTAACTGCATAAGTCCTAATTAATTTATCAATCAGATCTCACTAGGAAGTTATAAGAAAGTAAGAATCCTGGAAGACCAAACAAAAATCATCAAAATAACTCTCATCAAACCTGTCCAAGCTACTCATCCAACTTACTTATGTTTATCTTTTATTAAAAAAATAATTTTTCTCCATCCCATTCTTTAACAATTTGTGACGATCGTCAACAGTTGTTCAATAAATAATGACTGCAAAAATTCAACCAGTCCCTCACATTTTAAAATAACTTTCAAGTTTCTTACATAATTTTTGCTTTTTTATAAGAAATTCCAGATATATTATAAACAAGATTCTAGACTAAAAACTATAAAATCTTAAGGGAGGTGATTAAATTATGGCAGACGAAGTATATTGGAAATGTCCGGTTTGTGGATTTGAAGCTCACAATGAAGAAGAGAAAAAAAGACACTTAGAAGAAACAAAAGATGACCCAGAGCATCAAAAAGCCCATGGACAAATGGAGGAAGAAAAATAGTGAAAAGCTCTTCTTTTTGTAATAAAAACCAAAGGGACAAAAATCAGAACCTATTAGAAAATGTTTACGCTGGATACAGACAATAGACATTTTACTGCTTGAAATAGCAACTTATAAATACTCACAAAAGACGTCATAACCATGGTAAAGATAATATTATAAATTTTCAGTCAATAAAATTACTACTGCATACCTACGTTATATTTACTTATTTCTTAACTTTTTATACAAAATTACTTTTAAAGAATCATAATAAAACAAATAAAATATGCTCTACAATATTTCAACTAAAGGCTTTAAGATTTCTAATGTTAATCTAGAAAATATAGAAAAACATATAAAAAAAGTGGCAAGATTTTTACCACAATTCCAACCAAATCCTGACTTAATGAAAATGAATATAATTATAAGAAAACATAAAGAAAGAAGACTTAAAAATAAAGAGAAAGATTTAGAAACATCCAATGAAAGCGTACACATCACAACCAAAAATCCCAAAATTACAAACCCTTTTTACTACACCGGAACAATAAACCTTGTCTTGCCCATAAAACCATTGATAGTAAATCTTTATGGCACAAATATAGATGAAGCAATTAATAATGGGTTTAAGCAATTAATAAAAGAATTGGAAACCTATGAAGGTCTTCACTCTCCCAACTACAGCGGATACTTTGACCGCTCCACAATTCAAGAAGCATTAAATCAACAAAAAAAGGACAAAAAATAAAAATATGGATAACGGTTTAAGACACAAGACAATTTACCAAACATTAAAACAATTAGAGTCTTTTAAAAATTCAGGATTACCCATTCTTACTATCCAGCTAACAAGCAGTGGGAAAAAATCCCCTCCTTTAAAAATTTTTCTAGCTCAACTTCATTCTTTATCTAAAAAATTAAACAAAGAAGAAACAAAAATTTTTAAAAATGACCTCAAGAAAATTGAAAATTATATCATGGAATCTTTAAACACAAGAGGAAGCAAAAGCATTGTTTTCTTCACTGCAGGCAAACATTTTTTTTATACACTTAACCTTGAATTTTATCTCCCCCCTGCCTGTAAGGTTTCAAATTCACCCTGGGTTTCAGACATATTGAAAGGAATAAAAAAGCATACAAAGTATCTGATCTTATTAGCTGACAGAGAAAAAGCAAGACTATTTACTGTACATTTAGGAAACGTTGAAGAACACAAAGATATCTTTGGCATATATGTACCTCAAACTGTCAAACAAATAAATAAAGCATGGGCAAGAGAAGACAAAATCCTAAGACATATTGAAGATCATCTAAACCGTCATCTAAAAGCCATTACCAAATCTACTTCTGAATTTACCAAAGACAAGAATATCCATTTTATAATTATAGGCGGCCACAAAACTATGTTTGAGAAGATAAAAAACCACCTTCCTAAAAAACTCCAAGATAAAATTGTAGGAAGCTTTGTCTCAGAACTTAATATCCCTATTCACGATATTTTTTTAAAAGCCCAAAAAGTCATAGAAAAAAAATCAAGATAAAGAAAAACCCACATAAATTCTTTCCAGATTCTTGCAGATTTTAAATATTAACTCATTATTCCTAATTCATAATTCGTATATTATGGGAGGACCAAAAGACAACAGATCAGGAAGAGGCTATATAAAAGTAAGCAAACCAATTACAAAATCAAAAAAGATATTAAAAAATCTCAAGAAAAAACTATCCTCTCTCAAAACTTAATTTTCCAAAACACCATCTACAAATCTCCAAAATTAATATATCTCACAGAATCAA
>QZIP01000010.1 GCA_003599595.1 Candidatus Parcubacteria bacterium | reverse complement strand
AAAAATACAACAGATAATTTTATGACAGTTTTAAGAGAAAAGATTTACCCCGGTATTAATATTAACTAAGAGGAGTGATACAGATTACAGGATATTTGTTACCCAAATTGCTGTCAATCCTCTCAAACTTCCATATACTAAGAACATTATGGATCAAGTAGATACCACAAAAGAAGAAGTAACAACTACCAGACAAGTTGAGCCTTTAGCAAAAGGCGAGGCTCCTCAGAAAGTGTATGAAAAAAAGAAAACAATTCTTAGATTTAATCAAATTATTTGGTATATTTTAGGTTTAGTTGAGGTATTGCTAGTATTTAGGGTAATACTTAAGGTGTTAGGTGCAAATCCATTTGTTGGATTTACTAGTTTAATTTACTCTATAACTACACCATTATCAGCTCCTTTTGCTGGCATTTTAGGTGTATCTGCTATAACGGGAAATTCTATAATTGAGTGGTCAACAATAATTGCTGTCATTGTATATCTCTGTGTTGCTTGGGGATTTGTTTATCTTGTGGATTTGATTTATCCGATAACGCCAAGGGACGTTGAAACTGAATAGCATATGTTAGTTGCGATAATCATTATTCTTGTCATTCTTTGGTTTCTTGGATATGCTCCTATATCTGGAATTTCTATTCCAAACATCGTTCTTTTTTCAATCAATAATCACACAGTTACTTTGTGGGAAATTTTTATATTATTAACAATTGGTTGGGCAATAGGTATTTTACCTAGTCAATTTCAAGGAGTTGCCTCATTACTACTTCTCTTATGGGTTCTGTCTGTGCTGAATATTCTCGCTGTTACAGGGCTTTCTAATATTATTGTTTTAGTAATTATTATTGGACTTATTATATCTATTTTTCTATGACAACTATATATCAGAAAAACAAGATTTAAATCCAGTGCCTGGTTTTTTAACACCCGCTATATTAACAACCCGTTTTTTTTATATGAGTCATTATAGGAAAACATAACTTAATAACTTTTAGTATTTATTTAGTTGTTGTAAAAAGTATGCTCAGTAAGTTCTATTCTGTAGGAATTTTTGTGGAAATATCAACTTCTGTAGGTGTTTCAGTTACTGTTTGAGGCTCCGCTGTCTCTTGTATTAAAACTAGTTTTTTTGTTCTTGTTCTCTTTTTTACAGGCGCAACAATTTCTTCACCTATTGTATTCTTGATTTGAGGTTCTACAACTACTTTTGGTGTTGTTTCTACAGGTTTTTCTGAATTTAATAACTTTAAGATTTTATCAAGTTTGGTGTTAAGTGCTTCAAACTGTTCTTTGTATTGAGGTTGAGCTGGGTATCTGTCCCTATTGTCAAAATTTGGTTTTGATCCTCTGTTGTCAGTGTGTCTTGAGTCAGATCCGCCCATATTTCTGAAGCAGTTATTGCAATAAACGGGTTTGTTGCCTGTGGGTCTAAAAGGCACTTCACATTCTTTTTTACAGTCACTGCAAGTTGTTTTAAACATCTGCCTGTCACTATTTCTGTCGCCGTCAAATCTTCTTCTGCCAAAACCCTGTCCACCACCCGGCCTATTGCTTCTATTAAAAGTCATTCCTTATTATAACATACAATTCATATTCAAATGGGGGTAAAAATAGTGTATAATTAAATATATGGCAAAAAGAGCAACAGGTGTTGGGAAAAAAAGAAAGTCTCACTCACCTAAAACCAAAAAGAGGCTTGAGATAAAGCGTCAGATGTTGGTAGAGAAAGCTAGTAAGCGGCACAAAAGATCCAAGAAAAAAAAGCGCTAATCTTATCGATAATAAGATATAGTAATTGTAGTTTCTTTCAAGCATACCCTCTTTTTAATGGTAACTTCTTGAGTTTCAAAATTTCAGAGTTAGAGATTGATGTTTTATTTTTTTATCCTTCTCTTTGCGGGCGTGCTTCATTTACTACAAGAGATCTATCATCCATTTTGTGTCCATTCAACATTTCTATAGCTTTTTTGGCTTCTTCATCCGATCCCATCTCTACAAAAGCAAATCCTTTGCCTTGTCCGGTGTTACGGTCAACAATAACATTGGCAGATTCAACGTTGCCGGCTTGTGAGAATAGTTCTTTAAGTTGGCCCTCTGAAACTGTGTAGGGTAAGTTGCCTACATATAACCTCTTTGCCATATTTGCTCACCTCTTTTCTTTAATGTTAATTATCTATACTACAGTCTTAGTTAACAAAAAGTATTAAAAAGAGGTAAGAATTTTGTGTAAAAAAAATCAGGGGATATACCCTACGCATTTTCAAGTGTGAAGGGTATAGATAAAATAAGACAAGGGAGTGTGTTTCTGCTGTCAAAATTAATACAGGGTGAGCTAGGGCAATTGTTTGGAATTTTTATGATTACTATACTTACAACTTCTTAGTTTACTTCTTACCTTTCTATTAAGACCCTGGTTTATTATTTGTTTAGACTATGGTAGATAAAAACGTTTATCCTTCATTAATTTCAAAGCAAAAAGTGGTTTTTCCGTCTGAGAAACTTTCTCTGGTAATTGCCGGTAAAGAAGAGGCAAAGGCTATTAAAAGGGGTGTTGAAGATAATGGTGAGGCGGTTCTTTTGTTTCAGTTGGATTCTGAAAAGAGCAGGATTGGGATGGTTGTTAAGCTGAGTCAGCATTGGGAGCTTGCGCCAAACGTATTGGGGTTAATTATTGAGGGGGTTAAAAGAGTAAGTGTTGTGGAGGAGTATGTTGAGGATGAGGTAAAAATGGTAAAAATAGAAGAGGTTCCTCCGGTGGAAATTAAAGAAGAAAGGGAAGAAGTCGAGCTGGAGGCGCTGGCGCGTAATGCAATGAGCCAGTTTAAGCAATTGATACAACTTGAGGAAACAATTCCTATAGCAATTATTGAGGATTTGCAGAAAGAATCTCTTTCTCCTGAGAGAGTGAGCGACATTATTCCTTCCGTTTTGGATTTGGATTTTAAAGATGAGCTTAAGATTTTGGAAACACTTGATCTTAGGGAGAGGCTTGAGATAATTACTAAAAGATTGGGTTATGAGATGCAGGTTGCACAGGCGGAAAAAGGCATTCAGGAAAAAATGATAAAAGAGGTGGAACAGGCTCAGAAGGAAATTATTTTGAGAGAAAGGTTAAAAGCTATAGAGAAGGAACTTGGGATTTATGAGGAGCAGAAAGAATATGATGTTCTGGAACAAGAACTGATGCAGGCTGCCCTACTCCCTGATGTACAAACAAAAGTGATGGCTGAGTTGCAGAGACTTAGAAGAATGTCTTCAATAAGCCCTGAAGCTTCTTATATCAGAACATATCTTGGGTGGGTTGCGGATTTACCCTGGAATAAAAAGGATGAGACCAGTGTGGACCTTACAAGGGCAAAAAAAATATTGGACGAGGATCATTATGGTCTGGAAAAGGCAAAGGAAAGAATTTTGGAGTATCTTGCGGTGCAGAAATTGACTAAGGGAAAAGGACGGGGGACAATTCTTGTTTTTGTGGGTCCCCCTGGTACGGGAAAGACATCTGTGGGTCAATCTATTGCAAGAAGTCTGGGGAGAAAATTTGTGAGGATTTCTCTTGGTGGAATTAGAGATGAGGCTGAGATACGGGGACATAGAAGGACTTATGTGGGTGCACTTCCCGGAAGAATTATTCAGGGGATAAAAGATGCAGGGAGTAAAAATCCTGTGTTTATGATGGATGAGATTGACAAGATTGGTGCAGATTTTAGGGGTGATCCTGCAGCAGCGCTTTTGGAGGTTTTGGATCCAGCTCAAAACCACTCTTTTTCAGATCATTATATTGAAATTCCTTTTGATTTGTCAGAAGTTATTTTTATAACTACAGCAAATATTTTGGATCCTATTCCACCTGCTTTAAAAGACAGGATGGAAGTAATTGAGTTTCCGGGGTATACTGAGGATGAAAAATTTCATATTGCCAAAAAATTTTTATTACCCAGGGTGCTTGAAGGCAATGGTTTGACAGAAAAACAGTTAAAAATAGAAGATGAGGCAATAAGTAAAATTATTAACCGTTATACCTATGAGGCAGGTGTAAGAGAACTTGAGAGGAAACTTTCTGAAATTGTCCGCAAGATGGCTTTAAGTTTTGCACGTGATGGTGGCGAAATGAAGAAGACGGTGGTAATTACTGCTGAGGATTTGAGTAAATATTTGGGACCTGAAGAGTATGATGTGACGATGGGGCGGGAGGAAGATGTGGTTGGGGTAGCAACGGGTCTTGCTTGGACGCCAGCGGGGGGAGAAGTGATTTTTATTGAGGCAAATTTGGTTCCAGGTAAAGGTAATTTGACTTTAACGGGACAAATGGGGGATGTGATGCAGGAATCTGCAAGAGCTGCACTTTTTTATATTAGGGGAAGATCAGAAAAACTTAGGCTTTTAAAAAACTTTTATTATAAATCTGATATTCATATTCATGTGCCATCAGGTGCTATTCCAAAAGATGGTCCTTCATCCGGTATTGCTATTGCAACGGCTTTGGCTTCACTTATGATCCGTAAAAAGGTTAGAAAGGATGTGGCGTTAACAGGGGAAGTTACTTTGTCAGGAAAAGTTTTGAGAGTGGGAGGAGTTAAGGAGAAAGTGTTGGCGGCTCATAGAGGAGGAGTAAAAACAGTGGTTTTGCCAGAGGATAATAGGAGGAATTTAGCGGATGTGCCAGAAGAGATAAAAAATGATTTGGATTTTAAATTTATAAGGTCTATAGATGAGGCTTTTGATATAGCGCTGGTTAGGTCTAAGTTCTAACATAAAACTGTCATTGCAAGGTTGCCTGAGGCGAGTGTGGTGATCTTTATAGATTGCTTCACTACGTTCGCAATGACAGAATCGTGTTAGAAGAGTGACTTGTTATTTATTTATTTGTGTTTTTGTATTTGTTCCCCAATCTGGTATAATAGCCCATAAGTTTTGAGCAGGTCTGGTTTTTTTTTGCGTAACCTGATTTTGTTCCTTGCTTTTTTGACATATATATTTACAACTTGCGGCAAATATTTTTATTTTTAAATCCATCCTTAGAGACCCGTTTTACCATCCGAGGATAGTATTGCTTAAGGAGTCACCTTTCTCCTTCGATAAACTCAGGATCAAGGAGACACCTCTCACTTTGTTCTTTAGGGCTGCCGGTTAAAGAGAGAAGGTTTTTCTCTTTTTAATTGGCGGCCTTTGACTAAATAGAAGCAAGTGAGGAAAGGAGTGGGAAGGTGGAAGTATTGTTGGTGATCGGTTTGTTGGTGGTTGTAGGAGTGTGTCTGTTTAGGCGGAGTCGGCGTCCAAAGACGATTCTGGATGAAATCTTTATGCCCAACGGTCTACTGGACAAGGATCTGCGCAGCAAAGGCTACAGGGTGGTCTATGAGAAAAAAAAGTAGGAGTAGTTGATTGTAGAGAAATTCAGGTGAGTCGAGGACTGCTTTCGTTCAAACTCTGGTGAGTCGGGGAGGTGTGAGTCTGAAGAGAGATGTTTTGGTTGTTGACCAGGTGTTTGTGTTCAGAATCTAAGATGAGGAAGGAGAAGGGGAGATGTACAGGGCGTACATTCTGATGGAGACCCTGGGCGGCAAGAGCGGGGAGGTGGTTAGGGCTCTTCGCGAGATTTCTGGTATCACCGTGGCCGATGTGGTGACCGGGCCGTATGACGTGATTGCTGTTGCTCAGGGGCCGGATCAGAGGGCCATAGGCATGCTGGTGTTGAATCAGGTCCGGAGGATTCCGGGGATCAGCAAGACCATGACGTGTCTTGCAGTGGATAGCTAGTTCCCGGCGCCGCAAGGAGTTCATTTGGGGAGGGTTGGGAGATTTTCTTCCGGCCCTCCCCTACCATACCAATACTACCAATAATCCAATAAGCAAATTAATACTACAAATAAATAACCATCTTTAATAGATCAAATATCAAATATCAACCCCGATTAAATCGGGGTCAAAAATCAAAAACAAGATTAAAGTTTAAAAACAAATATCTTTTAATTTTTAGTTAGGTTTTGATGTTTGCTCTTTGATCTTTGGAATGGAGAACTTAAAGCTTTTTGGACTTTATTCTAGGTAGTCTTTGAGTTTGTTGCCGCGGCCCGCCTTCACTAAAGTTCCGGCGAGGTAAACTGGTTTTACTCTAAGTAATCTTTCAATTTATTTCCACGGGAAGGGTGTCTTAATTTACGGAGGGCTTTGGCTTCAATTTGTCTGATTCTTTCACGGGTTACGGCAAACATCTTGCCTACTTCTTCTAGGGTTTTTGGTTTTCCGTCTCTTAGGCCAAATCTTTCTTCCAATACTCTTTTTTCCCTGTCTGAAAGGGTTCCAAGAACTTGCTGAAGCTGTTCTTTTAGGAGTCCGCGGGAAGCGGTGTCAAAAAGGGTGGGTGCTGTAATGTCATAAATAAAGTCTCCAAGGTAGCTGTCTTCTTCATCTCCAACTGGTGTGTCAAGACTTGCTGGTTGTTGGGAGATTTTGATGATTTCTCTTGCTTTTTCAGGATCAATTTCTAAAACTTCTGAGATTTCTTCAGGTGTGGGTTGGCGGCCCAAGTCCTGCATAAGTTTTCTTTGAACACGCATAAAGCGGTTGATGTTTTCAACCATGTGGACCGGGATTCTAATGGTTCTTGCCTGGTCTGCGATAGCACGGGTGATGGCTTGTCTAATCCACCAAGTGGCGTAGGTTGAAAATTTAAAGCCTTTTTTCCAGTCATATTTTTCAACTGCGCGGATTAAGCCCTGGTTTCCTTCCTGGATAAGGTCTAGAAGTGTCATACCGCGGCCCACGTATTTTTTGGCAATAGAAACAACAAGCCGGAGATTGGATTCTACCAGTTTTTTTCTGGCGCTGTTGTCTCCCTTTTCTAAGCGTTTGGCAAGATCTACTTCCTGTTCAAAAGTGAGGAGGGAAATTCTTCCGATTTCTTTAAGGTACATTCTGACAGGATCTGTGACTTGACCTCCTTGGATAATATTGAGTGCTTCAAGTTCTTTTTCAAGGTCTTCTATTGATTTTTGGGCTTCCTTTTCTTCTTCAATTGTTTCAAAAATATCAATATTTTTTTTGATCAGCTGGTCATAGAGGTAATCAAGATCTTTGAGGTGGTCTTCAGGTTTTTGAAAAACGTTTAGGATTTCATCTTGGGAGATATACCCTCTTTTTTTGGCAAGAGACAGAAGGCTTTCTACTTTTTCATTTTTGGTTTTAGAAGTTTTTGCTTGTTTCATCTTGTTTTCTCCAACTTGAAAAATCCCCAGTTTTTATTGGGGTTTAAAAGCTCACACATCTATTTTACCTTATTTAATAGTTTTATTCAAATCCGATTTAATCGGATTCAATGAAGGAAAGTGTAAGAGAGTATGATGGTGAATTGATCTAATTAACCTAATTATTCTAATTGACCTAATTTCTAATCAAACACCAAGCTTTTTAAATCCAAAATCCGAATTACAAATGACAAATGAAATCCAAAATTCAAAAATCAAAACATTTTAAGCATTTAGGTATTTGAGCTTTGAGCTTGATTTGAAATTTGACATTTGAGCTTTAGATTTAAGAGAGTTGTGGTTTGATTAGAATAATTAGAGTGGTTAGGTTTATTATGTTTTTAGATTCTGGGTGAGGTTGTCAAATTCTTTTCTTAAGGCTTCTACTTCTTCTTCCTGACCAAGGTTTTCTTTTTCTTTGATTTTTCCAGAAATTTCTTTTAGCTTGGTTTTTAGGGAAATATGCTTTAGTTCTTTTGTTGCTTTTTCAATTTCCAAACCGTATTTTTCTTCATCAAGGATGGGTAGCGGGAAAAGATAGTATTTGTCAAAAATATCTATAAGTTCTGTGGGTAGCGTTTTGACAAATTCATTTGGAGCAAATGTGTTTTCTGATTCAATGTATTCTTTAAGCATATTTAAAAGCCTATTTTGTCCAGGATTAGGGAGTTGGATGTTTTCAAGAGAACTTATTATAATTGTAAGATGCTTTTTTGGTTTTGGAGATTGAATAAGAAGGGAAAGCAGGTAGCCTGTTAGTAGGTCTTCTCTTGAGATATTGTTTTTGCCGTTTTGACCTTGGCTTGGGTTTTTTCTTACCCCGCTTTTTAATTTCTCAGCCTGTTTTGCGATTGCTTCAAAAGAGGCATCAAGGTTTTGAGCTAGTTTTTTAAGATAATGCTCTTTGATGACCTCATTTTCAATACTGACCAAAAAGGGCAGGGTTTTATCAAGGACTTCTCTTTTTTCTTCCATTGTTTTAGTATTTGAGACATTTTTTAGGGCAGAGTCTATGATGAAGTCATAAATGTTTATGTTTTGTTTTATTGCTTTTTTAAACAGAAGAGGGTTGGTTTTTATAATTTCATCAGGATCTTTGCCTTCAGGAGGAATGATGACGCCAGCAAGAACGCCTTCTTCTTCTATCATCTTGATTGATCTTCTTTGAGCTTCTGTACCTGCAGGGTCTGCATCAAAACAAAAAAGAATTTTTGGTGCATATCTTTTAAGCAGTTTTATTTGTGATTCTGTTAAGGAGGTACCTTTAACTGCGACAATGTTTTTAATACCTTCTTTGAAGCTTGAGATAACGTCAAATTCTCCTTCAACTACAATGACGGTATTCTGTTTTTTAATTTCTTCCCTGGCAAGACTTAGACCAAAAAGCGTGTCTCTTTTTTGATAAACCAAAGTTTCCCTGGTGTTTATGTATTTTGGGCTTTGGTTTTCTGAGCCAAGAATTCTACCTGAAAAAGCAATAATGTTTTGCCTGGAGTCTTCAAGGGGAAATATGATCCTATGTCTGAAAAAATCAAAAGACTCATTACTGTATTTTTTGACTGCAAGGCCTGCGTCAAGAATCTCCTCTTCTTTGTAGCCTTTTTTCTGTGTAAGGTATTTTACTAGTGCGTTGTCTTTGTTGGGTGCGTAGCCAAGGTTAAATTTTTTAACTAATTCTTGGGGAATCTTTCTTTCTTCTGTCAGGTACTTGAGGGCAAGTTTGCCTGCTGGATGATTTAAGAGAAGGTAGTTGTAGAAATTGGCGGCTAAAGTATTGAGGGTGTAAATATTTTCCTTTTTCTTTTCCCTGTCATTTCTAAAAACTGAGGTGGTAAGTTTTATTCCCGCTTTATTGGCAAGGTATTTTAGGGCCTCTGAAAAGTCAATTTTGTCATATTCTATTAAGAAGCCAAAGATGTCTCCTCCTTTGCCGCAGCCAAAACAGTGCCAGATTTGGCGTTCCGGGGAAACAACAAAGGAAGGGGTTTTTTCTGAGTGGAAGGGGCAGACAGTTTTAAAATTCCTACCCAATTTTTTAAGAGGAATATGTTCTGTTATCAGATCTACGATATCTATTTTTGATTTAATTTTTTCCAGATCATCCATAGCTAAGGATCTTAAATCTTAAATTGCAAATCACCCACTTCGACCACGAAGCGAGGCGAGCAAGACTACAACTTTAGGTCTAAAATCAATGATATCATTGAATAATGATTGATGATTGATGATTGATGATTGTGTTTTTGTATTCATTATTCATTATTTTTTAATCATTAATCAATTATAAGATTTGACATTTGCGGTTTGAGATTTATTAAGAGTATTTTAGCATAATGGGTATATAATATTATGTAAGGAGTTTTAAGGCGTTATTTTGACGGGTTTTAGGATAAGAGTGGTTCTAGAGAAGGTAGTTCTTCGAGAGATGTTGTTAGGGCTTCTGAGTTAAATCCGCCGTCTGCAATAGTTTCAACAAAAGATTCTTCGTTAAAAACTTCATCTTTAAAGCAATAACCAAGATTCCGCCAGTCTCCAAATTTGCCTTGTGTGTTTATAATTCCTGAATCATGAATTTTAACGGTTTTACTCAAAAAATCATAGTCTTCAGGTTGTGTAGGTACAATATCAATTGCAACTGCATCAAAATTGGGATTTGAGGCGTGAATACCTGCCTTTACCCTTGTGAGGCGTATGGTTGAAACTTCAAATGGGTGCGCTATTTCTCTTTGTTCTTGTTTTTCCATTTTTGACACAAGTTTTCTGTTTAGTGCTTTTGCTTTTTCAATCCTTTTTTTGATAGCTTCTGGATTGGGTGAGGCAGAAATTCTTGTTCCCGGTAACTGTATGTCATTTGCTCTTTCTTCTAAGGATGTGTTTGAGAGAGCGTGAGAATAATATGCGTAAACAGATACAAGATCTGGAATTTGGGTAAATATTTCCAATAAGCTGTCTGCGTATTCAGGTATTTTGTCAATAATGTCTAAGATGCTGTCTGGATGAGCTTTTTCAAAAAGAGGGAGATATTTTTCAACAAGAGCAGGTGAATCATCTATTACTCTGTGTATGTCTTTAAGTTGATGAAGCTCTGGTCCTTTTCTCTCAAGGACCATGTCTTCTATTCTTTTATAAATCTCATATTTTTCATCAATTGAATATTCTTTAGGGGGAAGAGTGTTGTCTGATGCTTCTTCCATGGTTTGATGATATCATTTATCAATATCTATGTACAAGTATATAAAGATTTGGTTTATCCCATAGCATTGATTTTGGGATTTGGTTTTACTATAATGCAAAATTGGCTCTTTGAAAATTTAACTTAAGAGTGCGGAGTAATCCGGGTGCAATTGGGGCTTAGGTTCTTAAGTCAGATCTGCCTAATAGCTGGGTGGTTTTGATTTTTGAGCTATGAGCTTTAAGATTGTTTCCGGATCGCCTCCGTACGAAAACTACTTTACTGGAGAGGTGGAGCAAATGCCATTGAAATGTGGCAGAATCCGTGTAGGTGTGACGGGTAGTATCGCGGTCCGCTCTGTTCTTTTAGAGAATCCAGGAGGATGGGTGACGGTACACATTGAGATCAATGGATCTGCTTCACTATTGTGTCTGGGAGGAGGTTGGAAAGATATTAGACGTAGTGGTAATGACGAGGTGATTCTTGGGCGCTTCTCTCCTCCTCCGTTTCAGCTTCAGGTTGTGGCCGACCGTCCTGTTGCGCCAAGGTTTTTCTATGGAATTGCAAAGGCTCTACAGGTGTTTGAATGGAGAGGGGGTGAGGATTTGCCTGGTGGAGCGATTCACCTAGGGGCAGGCTTTTATGTGGTGCCTCAAGGTGGGAAGCTGACTGAGGAGACTATGGCACGTAGGTGCTTGTTAGGTAACCCGCCCGTTGATCTTGCTGATTCGTTCAGTGATGTTGGTGGGCAGATATTTACACCCAAATAGGGAAGTGGTTCTTGCGGAAGCAAGAGAAGGAGGCGAGTTTTTTTTGGGCGGGGGAGCGTGATCTATTCACCTCTTCCGCCCTACCACGATACAATACAAATAATACAGGTGACTGATAACTTATAACTTAACACAAAATTAACTTAATTGATCTAATATACAATTAAACAAATAACCCGATATAATTTTATCTTATCTTTTCTCTCTTTTCATGATTTTTGCTACTTTTAACTAGTATTCAGTTTTGAATTTTGCATTTTGAACTTTGAATTTTATATCCTATACTTAATATATGTTTGCGAAGGTTTTGTCAACTGCCGTGGTGGGGCTTGATGGGGTGTTGGTTGAGGTTGAGACAGAGATTCTAAGCGGTTTGCCAAGTTTTAATATTGTGGGGCTTCCTGACAAGGCGGTAGAAGAGTCAAAAGAGAGAGTTAGATCATCTTTAAGCAACATTGGAGCTGATTTTCCCTCAAAAAGAATAATAGTGAATTTGGCGCCTGGGGACTTGCCAAAGGAGGGTCCAAGTTTTGATCTGCCGATTGCCATTTCAATACTGGTGTCCACAGGACAATTGACTGCTGATTTGTCAAAATCTATCTTTCTGGGAGAGCTTTCTTTAAACGGGACTTTAAGATTAACAAGGGGAATTTTGCCTGCTGTGCTTTTGGCAAAAGAGAGAAAAATTGAAAATATTTTTATTCCCCAGGAAAATGTTTTTGAGGCCTCAATTGTTGAAGGGGTAAATGTTTTTCCTGCAACAAATTTAAAAGAAGTTTTTTTTCACTTGTCCAAACAGAAATTAATAGAAAAAGCAGAATATACGCCTTATGAGGCAATAGGCGATGATCTTTTATATGAATATGACATGCGGGATATTAAGGGGCAGGAATTTACTAAGCGGGCAGTTGAGGTAGCGGTTGCAGGAGGACATAATATTCTACTTAAGGGGCCACCCGGTGCCGGAAAAACTTTGGTTGCAAAAACAATTCCTTCAATTCTACCTTCTTTGACTTTTGATGAGGCAATAGAGGTGACGAAGATTTACAGTATTTCGGGATTATTAAACAATAAGCAGTTTGTAAAAGTTAGACCGTTTAGAAATCCACATCATACAACTTCTCATATTGGACTTATTGGGGGTTCTGCAAATCCAAAACCCGGAGAGATTTCTTTGGCCCATAGGGGGATTTTGTTTTTGGATGAATTTCCAGAATTTGGGAGAGCGGTTTTGGAGGCAATGAGACAACCAATGGAAGATGGGACTGTGTTTATTTCAAGGGCGCGGGAGAGGGTATCTTTTCCGTGTAGATTTATGCTGGTTGCGGCGGCTAATCCTTGTCCTTGTGGTTTTTGGGGAGATAAAACAAATCAATGTAGGTGTTCTCTATCACAAATATTAAGGTACAGAAAGAGGATTTCAGGGCCGATTTTGGACAGAATTGATATGCATATTGATGTTCCTGCGGTTGAGGCGGTAAAGATTACAGGAGAAAGTGAAGAGGCAGAGAGTTCAAGAGAGGTTAAAAAAAGAATTGAAGCGGCAAGAAAAAGGCAAAATAAAAGACTTTTGGGAAGAAAATCGGTTTCTAATAGTGAAATGAGTACACGGGACATAAAAGAGCTTTGTGTTTTAGGTCAAGAAGTTTTGGATACATTAAAACAGGCTATGATGAAACTTTCTCTTTCTGCAAGGTCGTACTACAAGGTGATAAGAGTTGCGCGGACAATTGCGGATTTGGAAGGAAGTGAAGATATTGAGAAAAAACATGTGCTTGAGGCTCTTCAGTATAGGCCGAAAAAGAGTCTGGAGACATAAATTTCAAATTTCCAATTTCAAATATCAAATATCCAGTAATTTGGTTGTTAGTTCATTTAAAATGCTTTAATATTATATTTGTAAATCCAATGAAAAAGTTTTTTTTAATTCTTTTCTACTCTGCCGGATTATTGCTTTTAGGAAGAAATTTGTTGTTTTTGCCCATTGTTAATCCAAAAACCGAAGAGCAGAAAAGCGAATTAGTGAAACAGAAAGTAGCAGAATTTATAAGTAAGGAGGATTTAAAATTTAGTGTTTATTATAAAGATCTTGTAACGGGGCAGACATTCGGAATAGATGAAAATAAAGTTTTGACCGGAGCATCTTTAAATAAGCTTGTGATTGTTGCTTATCTTTATAATTTAGCAAAAGATAATAAGATAAATCTTGAGGAGAAGGTGGTTGTTCAAAAGGAGGATATTCAAGATTATGGAACAGGGTCAATCAGATATGATGAGCCGGGAAAAGTGTATTCTTTAAAAACTTTGGCAAAGTTGTCCCTTGAACAAAGTGATAATACGGCTGCTCATCTATTGGTTTTAAAGCTTGGAGTGGATGAGGTTGAAGAGTATAGAAAGCGGTTAGGTTTGGTGGCAACTGATATGGAGAATAATAAGACTTCCAGCCGTGATATGGGTAAGCTTTTGGATTTAGTGTATAGTAGAAAAATTACTTCAGAAGCTCTTACTCTTGAGTTGTTAGATTTTATGAAGGATACTGATTTTGAAGATAGGATTCCAAGATTTATAGATGGAGATGTTAAGATTTATCACAAGACGGGAGATGCAGTTGGAATGATTCATGATGTGGCAATTGTTGAGGGAAAACGGAAATTTATTCTTTCAGTGTTAACAAGTGAGGTTGGAGATGAGGAAAAGGCAAAAAATGTGATAGGTAGACTTGCCAAAATTATTTATGACGGAGATTAGGTTGATGCTTCAAGATAAAAATATAAATACATCAGTAATAAAGGGACTTTCAGAAATAGATGCCTTAAAATTAATTGAAAGATATGGTGAAAATAAGATTAATGTTACTAAAAAGATAAATCCTCTTAGTCTTTTAATAACTCAATTTGCAAATCTGATTACAGTTATACTTTTTGCTGCGGGAGTTTTTTCTTTATATATTAGAGAGTTTATAGATGCGCTATTTATTTTTCTAATTCTTGTTTTTAATGCTTTTTTGGGTTTTATTCAAGAATATAGAGCTGAGAAGGCGCTTGTAAAGCTTAGGGATTATGTTGCTTCTATGGTAAGAGTTTTTAGAGGTGGAAAAGAAAAAGAGGTTGAAGCGGTAAAGCTTGTTCCAGGGGATTGCGTGATATTGTCTGAGGGAAACAAAGTACCTGCAGATGGAAAGCTATTTTCAAGTATTCCAATTGAAGTTGATGAGTCAATATTAACAGGGGAATCTTTATCTGTTCAAAAAAAGGCAGGAGATACTCTTTTTATGGGGACTTATATAACAAGAGGGAGGGGTGAGATGATAATTGAAAATACGGGGTACTCTACCCGGTTAGGTAAAATAGCAGAGAAGCTTTCAAAGATAGAGCGGCCCAAGACTCCACTTAGTAGAAATTTGGATACTCTTTCTAAATATATTTCTTTTGCCATAATTTTTTTGTTGATTCTTTTAATTCCTGTAGGAGTGATTCAAGGAAGAGATGTGAATGAATTTTTCTTAACTTTGGTTAGTCTTGCAGTGGCTGTTGTGCCTGAGGGGTTACCATTGGTTGTGACGGTGGCACTGGCGGTGGGAGCATATAGGATGGCAAAACAGAAGGCTATTGTAAGAAAAATGATTGCAATTGAGACGTTGGGAACTGCCAATGTTATTTTGTCTGACAAGACAGGAACTATTACACAAAACAAAATGGTTGTAAAGGATCATTGGCTACCAAAAAAAAGTAAGCAAGCTTTACTTTTAGCTTCATGTGTTATTGGAAACACAGCATCTATTTTGCTAGAAGAGAAAGATGGAGAGCCGGAAGTTCTGGGAGATGCAACAGATGGTGCTCTTTTGTCTTTTGCCAAAAAACATGGTGTGGATAAAGCTGTTATTGAGATACAGGGGAAAATATTGGAGGAATCCCCTTTTGATCCTTTTAAGAAGACGATTGAGGTAAGGTGGAAAGATTCCTCTGGTGAATATCTGTTGGTGAGAGGAGCGCCGGAAACAATATTTAAAGATATAGATGAGGAGGAAAGGAGGGAGGGGGAATTAAAGCTTGAAAGTTTTGCTAAAAAAGGATTGAGGGTTATAGGTTTTGGATATAAGACAAAAAAAGATCAAAAATTGCAGCTGTTGGGACTTATGGGTTTGTATGATCCTCCACGGGAAGAGTCTTTTAGAGCAGTGGATGAAGCTAGAAAAGCAGGAGTGAGGGTTGTGATGGTTACGGGAGATAATCCTGTTACTGCTTTGGCTATTGCAGAAGAAATTAAACTTATAGAAAAGGGCGAGTTGGTGTTGACATCTTCTGACATAGAGAAACTTTCTGATGAAAAACTTTCTGAGATGCTTTTGAGAGTGAGAGTGTTTGCAAGAATGACTCCTCAAGATAAATTAAGGGTGGTAAAGATGTATAGAGATTTGGGTTATGTTGTAGGAGTAACAGGCGATGGTGTAAATGATGCACTTGCTTTGGCAGAGGCACATATTGGTATTTCTATGGGTAAAACCGGGACTGATGTTGCAAAAGAAGCTGGGGATATTATTGTTACTGATGATAATCTTTATACAATAATTAAAGCAATTGAGGAAGGTAGGGGAATTTATAGAAATATTGTAAAAGTTGTAACGTATTTGTTATCCGCAAATATAGCTGAATTTTTGTTGGTAGTTTTGTGTTTGTTTTTAGGTCTTCCACTTCCTTTGTTTCCTACACAAATTTTATGGATAAATCTTGTAACAGATGGAATTCCCGCAATAGCGCTTGCTTCTGATAAAAATAAAAAGGGTCTTTTAAGCAGTGGACCACGCAATACAAGAGATGGAATATTGAATAGGGATAGGATTTTGGTAATACTATTAATTTCAATTGTTATTACATCAATTCTTTTCTTTGTTTTTATCTATTTAGCTGCACGGACTGAAGTGAGTCAGGCTAGATTTGTTATTTTTAATCTTTTTGTTATTTTAGAGCTTATGGTTGTTTTTGTAATAAGAGGGGGAATTTTTCCATTAAATAAATTTTTAATTTTAACCATTGTTATTTCCTTACTGCTTCACGTTGCAATGCTTTTGAATCCTGTTACAAGAGGAATTTTTCTATAAGTGTTTAATACTGTAATTAAGGTGTTGGGGTAATGTTTGGGAGGTTGCAATTGACTGATTTTTCAGTTCCTTTTATAAAATTGTATTCACGTCCGTAGCAAGGTTTTTTAATAATATTGCCTGGGATAAAAGAATTTTCTATATAGTTCTCTGTTAAGAGGTTTGTCATTATTTTGTTCCACATTGGTGCTGCACCTGTGATTCCTGAGGTTAGATATGGGCTCATTGGGGAGTTGTCATTATTTCCAACCCAAGTTGCTACTACTAAATTATTTGTATAACCAATCGTCCAGTTATCTCTTTTATTGTCTGTTGTTCCTGTTTTTACTGATACCTTGTATCCTGGAATGTTTAGGGGTGAGTTGAGGCCAAATGCAAGACTTCTGGCTTGGTTATCTGCAAGAATGTCTGAGACAATAAATGCAACTCCTTCATCTACAATGGGTTTTGCGGAAACGCTTTTTTTGTATATGTTTTTACCGTATGAATCTTTTATTTCCAATATGGGATTTGGGTTTACTTTTTTACCTTGGTTGGCAATTGTTCCATAAGCGGTAGCAAGGTCTACCATTGTTACCTCTCCTCCACCAAGAGTGATTGATAGTCCGTAGGGAAAAGATGTGGACCAGGAAGATATTCCAAGTTCTTTTCCAAATTTGACAATATTGTCTACGCCAAGTTTTTGGGTGACTTTGACAGCGGGAATATTTAGTGAATTGGCAAAAGCAAGTCTTAAGGGAATGTTGCCACGGTATGTCCCATCATAGTTAACTGGAGAGTAGGATGGTCCACCGGGAGATGTGATGGTTAGTGGGGAATCGTTTAATATTGTTGCCTCCGTGAAATTTGAGCTTAGAGCAAGAGAATAGGTAACAATTTTAATGGTTGAGCCGGGTTGTCTTAGGGAGGTGGTGACATTAACGTTTCCATCATTTTTTTTATCAAAGTAGTCTTTGCTTCCAACCATAGCTAGTATGTCTCCATTTTGAGGGTTAGTAACTAGGGCGGCTCCATTGGTAATGTTGAGAGCAAGAGAATTATCTATTTCTTCTGCAACTATTTCTTCTACTAATTCTTGGGTAGGAAGATCAAGAGAGGTTATAACTTGTAGGCCTCCTCTTTCTACCTCACTTAGTCCAAACATGTCAATTAGTAGTTTTTTAATATACATAACAAAATGAGGTGCTTTTATGGGGATATTTGGGTTTTCAAAGTTAAGTTCTTCTTTGTATGCTGCATCTGCTTGTTCTTGGGTGATGTAGGTTGATTTTACCATAGCTTGAAGGACTTCAAGTTGTCTTTTCTTCCAAGCCTGGTCCCCATTTATGTGCGGAGAATATACGCTTGGTGCTCTGGGGAGGCCTGCAAGAAAGGCGCTTTCTGCTAGATTAAGATCTCTTACATCTTTACCAAAATATACTTCACTTGCTGATTCAATTCCCCAAGCAGTTCCACCATAGGGGACGTAGTTAAAGTAAAGTTCAAGAATTTTGTTTTTTGGATATATTCTTTCTGCCCAAAAAGCAAGGATTACTTCTCTGCCTTTTCTTATTAGGCTTTTTTCCGGTGTTAAAAATGCAGCTCTGATAAGTTGTTGAGTTATGGTTGATCCGCCTTGGATTTCTTTTTCTTTGAGATTGGAAATAAAAGCTCTTGTAATGCCTCTGAGATCAAAACCTGGATGATTGTAGAAGTCTTTGTCTTCAATTGCAATTGTTGCTTGGCGAAGACTTATTGGTATATCTTCGAGCTTGACAATAGTCCTGTTTTGATTTACATAAAATTCATAAAGCAGGCTTCCTTGTCTGTCATAGATTTTGGTGGTTTTTGGTAAATAATTGATAGAGAGATTGTTGGGGTTAGGCAGGTCAGATATAAAGATTAAAAAAAGTAGTGGGAGAAAGATAAAGACTAGGGAAAAGATAAGGCCAAGCAGGAAGAATTTTAATTTATAGAAAATGCTGGGCTTGAGGACAACATTTTTAACAGCTCTTTTTTTCTTCTTTTCTGCCCTGATAGTTACCTCTTCTTTTAATTGTTTTTTGGGTTTTAGATTTTCAATAGAGATAAAATTCATAAAGGGGTTTGGTATTTTTAATGTTTTAATCTTTGTT
>QZIP01000047.1 GCA_003599595.1 Candidatus Parcubacteria bacterium | reverse complement strand
AGAAGGATGATTGAATCCTTACCTACCATACTCGGTTATGCCTTTGAAAATATAGACGCCAAAATAGCAGGTTTAGGAGAACGTGGCTTTAGTAATCCCCATAAAATGATTGAAACCTCACCTGCCATACTCGGTTATGCCTTTGAAAATATAGACGCCAAACTTGCAGGTTTAGGAGAACGTGGCTTTGGTAATCCCAAAAAGATGATTGAATCCTTACCTGCCATACTCAATTATACCTTTAAGAATATAGACGCCAAACTTGCAGGTTTAAGAGAACGTGGCTTTGGTAATCCCAATAAGATGATTGAATCCTCACCTACGATACTCTGTTATACCTTTAAGAATATAGACCGAAGATTACATTTATTTAGTAAGCTGATCCGATTATATAATTTGCCATTTGACCCTACAGAGCTGATGGAGCGGGATTCTTCGCTTTTTTCTAATAAGATAGACAAATTGATGGTGCTTGTTCGTATTTTACGAGATTATAAAGTTACACTTCCTGATTTGAATGAGGAAGTAATGAATGAGGAAGTAATCAGTAGATTAGTAAAATTAATCAGTAGATTAGTAAAATTAAACGTAGAAGATACACTGGTTGCTCTTAGTGTGCCCCACGATAAAAACGAATCCATATTAGGTTTAATTCACAGGACAAGCAGTATTAGGAAGCAAAAGCTACCAAAAGATATTAAAAGACAAATAATTCAAGCGTCACTTGACGAGGCGAGCAAAATTAAAAGCCGCTATTTTAGGGGCTATCCTGATAAAATATAAGCAACTTGAAGCAAATTAGTTTTGGTTTGCACAGGTGGTTAATAAAAACGTCTAAATAGGCTTGGGAAACTTGGTATAATATATTGCTGGGACGCTATATTGGTTGACAACATAAGGTCAACTGCACGGGTTGAAACAGAGGTAATTTCAAGGTAAATAATATTCAATCGTCAATCTACTTGCAGTTGAAATATATATTAGTATAATTCACAATAATTGATTAATATTAGATATCTGCAGGAGTAATTTTAGATTGGAAATTTGCTGCGAAGGTCATTACGGGAACGAAATCTGGTGGAACTTAGATGGTATTTGTTGTGCGGACTGCTGGCATAACATTAAAGAAGGAGTTATACCTCCACTAAAGAAGCATTTGTTTTATAACGAAGATGAATGGATTTCAAATTCGCAGCTAAAATCAAGGCACAATGTCCATCCCTCAGCTGTTAAAAAGCTAAGACGCGAGGGATTATTACATGGCATAGATTTAAAGAAAGCAAACGGTTCAATTTATGAAACCATATATTTGATAAGTGAAAATCAGGAATTTCTCGAAAAGTATCCTCGGATAAAAGAAAAGGAGAATCCAAACATACTGACTTTAGATATACATGGGCATGCAGTACAAATAGGCGAGGTTCCGAGTGAAGATAAACCAGTAAAACAAAAAAGTGGAGGATGAATTTTATTACTTGGCGTTAGTTACTTTCTGGTTTTTGTCTCTTTTTGGCTTCAGATTGGATTTCATACTCTTCACTATGTTCTCGGGGATCTCGGGTCATAATATAAACTTTTACTCCTTTGTTGATTAGCTTCTCGAAGATAGGTCTTAATGCTGTCATTCGTTTGGTTGTAATGAAGGGACTTTCAATGATAACTTCTTCTTTTGCATCCAGTAAATCCCGGGTAAAACGATTGTAAAAGGTCTTCTCATCATATAAAATAGAGATGGCTAAATCAGGAGAAGGAGTTTGCACTTTTGACCTATTGAACCAACTCATTGTTTTTCCTCCTTCTTTTTGAAATGCGAAATAGCAACAATGAGGCTGGCTTTTTCTTGAGGGTCAATCTGGGAGGTTAGATAGGTTCTGCATAGAGTGCACTCCGCACCGCCTTTGGCGGGGCTCAGAGGCACGTTTGTTCAAATAGTCCTCATGGTGAGTAAAGTTATTTTTTATTTTTTTATTCTTCGTTTATTCTTACAGTATATATACTGTATTTTAAAGTTAAAAAACTAGACTTGTTGTGTTTTAAGGAGCTTGAAATGCAGATATTTATTAAGATTGAAATTCCCCAAAATATGTTAAAAGAAGATGAGGTTTTACGGGCTCAGGATGAGTTTGGGAAACAGTTTAAGCATATTGTTTCATCTGGAAAAATGGTGATGGGAGGAGCTTTTGCAGATACTGACGGAGGGTTTTTTATTGTTGATGTTGAAGATACAGATGATCTTGCAGATCTTTTTATTCCTTCACTGTTTACAAATGTTTTAACAGAAACCCACTTCATTGTTCCATTGGGAGGGAATATGGGGAGGGTGGGAAATTAAAGGGGCCGGATGTAAGAAATTGTAGGAGAATTATTAAGTTCGAATTATATATGCCCGCCTAAGCTTACCGTTCGCCTTAGTAGATTCCTACTGCGGCTTACGGAGCGCTTTATGGCGGACTTAAGAAACTGTAATTGCGTTTTGCTAAAAGCAAAACCGCAAACAGTTTCTAAAGGGGGTGTGGTATATGGTTAAAAAAAATAAGCAGAAACAAAAAGGAAGGAAGGGAGGATTAGCTACAAAAAAAAGAAGAGATGTACAAGATGTAGAATTTAATCCTGCACCATCTTTTTTTCAAAGAAATAAATAATGAGGAAAAAACAAAGGTTGGAATTTGAAACCATCAGAAAACAAAATTTGAGACGGATTCTTCTGTGTCTATATACCCTTTTAACCTCTTAATAGGCTATAATGTTATACATGTTGGAGTTAAAGAAAATTTTGCGTATATTGCCGGTTTATGTTATAGATCCGCGGCAAGATGCGCAAGAAGCAATAAATATTGGAGAGGAGCTGGAATTACTCATATCAACAATTGGAGCCCAGATTCCAGATAGGATAATTCAAAAACTGGATAGGCCAAATAATGCCACGTATATTGGAAAAGGAAAGATAGAAGAAGTTGCACAAAAAGTAAACGAAAAAGAGATTGATGTGGTTGTTTTAAATACGATGGTAAAACCAGGTCAGATTCATGCGTTAAAAGTACAGCTGCAACAAGTGAAGCCGGATATAGAGGTGTGGGATAGGGTTGATCTTATTTTGCAGATTTTTGACAAACATGCGCAAACGCAGGAGGCAAAGCTTCAGATAAAACTGGCAAGAATGAATTATATGGGACCAAGGATTTATGGGATGGGATATGTTCTGTCCAGACAGGGAGGAGGTATAGGGACTCTTGGTGTTGGTGAGACCAATACGGAGCTTATGAGGCGGCATTGGAGGGATGAGAAAAAGAGAATAACCGATCAGTTGTCAAAAATTCAAAAAAGCCGGAAGCAACAGCTTGATAGACGTAAAAGAGCAGGATTTAAGACTGTTTCAATTGTAGGATATACAAATGCGGGGAAGAGTTCATTGTTTAATTTGCTAACGGGGAAAAATAATCTGGCAAAGAATGTATTGTTTGCAACGCTTGATAGCAGTGTAGGTAAGATGTACATTGAAGAATTGCATACGGAAGTCTTGGTAACAGATACTATTGGTTTTATCCGGGATTTGCCTCCTCTTCTTATTAGTGCTTTTAAGTCTACCCTTATGGAGTCAATCAATGCAGATTTGCTTTTACATGTAATAGATATATCAGATCCTGAAATTGACTCTAAAATAGATGTGGTTACTGATATTTTAAAAGAGTTAGGAAGAAATGATGACAATTTGATATATGTATTTAATAAGATTGACATTGCAAAAGATATCAACAAAGAGGCGCTTGTGGAAAAATACAAAAATTTTTCACCCATTTTTATATCAGTTAAGAAAAAAGAGGGAATTTTAGCGGTCAAGAATTGTATTAAGAGTAAACTTTTTTAGTGTTATCCTTAGTTCATTTATACTTTTTTCATTGTAGATTGAAATAGCCATAATCTTTTTTTTAAATTTTCTAAGAAGTTTTATCTGAGTTTTTAGTTTTTCTTCACTTATAAGATCTATTTTGGTTAGCAGTATAATCTCTTCTTTTTCTAGTAGAGATTTGCTGTATTCTCTAAATTCTTCTCTAACTGTTTCATATGATTTAATGGGATTTTCTTCTTGCGAATCTATACAGTGAACAAGAATTTTTGTTTTTTCTATATGTTTTAGAAATTGAATACCTAGTCCTATTCCTTTTGAGGCCCCTTCTATAAGGCCGGGTATATCAGCAATTATGATTTTTCCCCCACCTGAATTGCCTTGCAAAACATGGCGGACAGGCATTGCTCCAAGATTTGGTTCAAGTGTTGTAAAGGCATAGTCGCCGATTTTGGGATTGGCGTTTGTTAATTTTTCCAGAAGAGAGCTTTTACCTGCATTTGGAAAACCAATTAGTCCTATATCAGCGATTAATTTTAGTACTAAGTGCAATTTTTTTTCTTCTCCCTTTCCTCCTTCTTCATGTTGTAGTTGAAAGTTGTTGATGTCAGGTTTATAGTTGTGGCTACCCTCCCCTGCTCTTCCGCCACGTGCGGTTAATACGGGAGGTTTTTTATCTAATATTTCAAAAACTTCTTTTGTATTTTCATCTAATATTTTTGTTCCAGGAGGGACTAATACAAAAATATCTTTCCCATTTTTTCCTGTACAGTTTTTATTCATTCCTTTTTCACCATCTTGTCCTTTAATTACTTTTTGAAAGCGGAACTGACTTAGGTCAGAAACATTATTTGAAGCTTGAAAGTAGATGTTTCCTCCACGGCCGCCATCTCCTCCATCAGCATAAACTTTGGGAGAACCTGGTATAGAAAGAAAGGCTTTTCCACCCTGTCCACCGTTACCAGCCTTTATTGTTATTTTTACATCATCAACAAGTGCCATAGCCTATATTATATCAATAATTGCTTTATTTATTGTGGGGAGTTTATTTTTCAGCTAATTTACTTTGGTAAGGTAAAGCATTAAAATTATGATAAATAGCTTCATAGTTTATGGTATTAGACTATAAAGCCGGGTATTCTTAAGACGGTGTAGGTGGCAGATTAACCAATGTTTTGGAATTTGTTATATAATTAAGTAATGATGGAAATTTTACTGCCTATAATCTTTTTAGTCTTGGGGATTTTAATCTTGTTAAAAGGGGCTGATTGGCTGGTTACAGGGGCGTCTTCTGTTGCGGCGGTTTTGAAAATAAGCCCAATTGTTATTGGGTTGACTGTTGTGGCTTTTGGGACCTCATCTCCTGAGTTAATTGTTTCTGTAGCGAGCGTTCTTTCAGGCAATACAGATATTGCTTTGGGGAATATTATTGGCTCTAATATTGCAAATATACTTTTGATATTGGGCGCATCTGCTCTTTTGACTCCCCTTGTTGTCCATAAAAACACAGTCTGGAAAGAGATACCTATGTCTTTTTTGGGGGCAATAATTCTTTTTTTGCTTGCTCTTGAAGAGATAATTGATAAAGGAAAAATATTAAATTTAAATCTGCAAAGTACTCAAGAGATTGGTTCTATTTCTGCAAGTAATGGTCTTGTACTTTTGTTATTTTTCGTAATTTTTCTTTATTATACTTTTGGGATATCAAAGGCAAGCGCAGAGGAGCCAAGAGTGAAAAAGAAAAAGTTATCAAGTTCAGTTGGATTGGTTGTGGTTGGTCTTGTGGGGCTTGCGTTGGGAAGCAGGTTATTGGTAGATAATGGTGTTATGATTGCAAGATTTTTTGGGGTAAGCGAGGTATTTATTGGGTTAACTCTTGTGGCAGTGGGCACAAGTCTGCCTGAGCTTGTAACAAGTCTTGTTGCGGCGGCTAAAAAACAAGTTGATATAGCGGTGGGAAATATTATTGGGTCAAATATTTTTAACATTTTCTTTGTGTTGGGAATTACTTCTCTTATTAGACCTTTGCCATTAAGAGAGCAAAATGTTTCAGATATTTTAGTATTATTTGCTTCAACAGCTCTTTTGTTTGGTTCACTTTTTGTTATGAAAAAACATACTTTAGATAGAAGTGAAGGAGTTTTTATGATTTTGTCTTACGTTGCTTATGTTGTATTTTTGGTAATTAGAGGGTGACTTGAAATAAAAGCTGATGTATAGGGTTTGAGGCTTACAACGGACAAGGCGTAGTAAGCATATAACGCGTCTACAAAAAGGTATGCGGTGAAAATTAAAAGAGCTGTTGTAGGGTTGATGTCATTGAAATAGTTAATTAGAGTGTCCATTTTTATCTTCTTTAGTAAACAATTTACTTGTATATTTATTTGCCATTGTTGGAATGAAGGTTAATTTTATCTTTTTGAGGGGTTTGTCAATAAATTTTGGAAGGCCTTTTAGACTTGTGGAAGTAAGATATAACGTTTTCACTTGATTTGAATTAGTATATATTTTTAGAGTAACTTAAGAACAGCAATTTGTATGGTTTCTAGGAAATGAAAATAGTAATGGTGTTTTCCCTAAGTTCAAACGTAATCAACCTGGGAGGTTGATTAGCTAGGCAACCTAGGGAATTGGTAGAGAATTCTTCGAAATTTTGATTGAAATAAGGTTGAAATTAGTTTTAATTTGAAGTCTTAATTAATTGAAGTAATCAAGTAAGAGATGTTCTATTGTGTTAATTTTCTTTTTATAATCTATTTGGTCAAAAACAAACTTTTTATATCCTTCGGTTTCTTTAAAAAAGCTAAGTATAAAGTTTATGTTTACAAAGCCTTGCTCCACTGATAAATATTGAGGTAGAGATGACCAGGGGTAATGTTCTAGATCACTTAAGGATCTTACAATATAGCCTTCATAAGGGTTTATGTGAATATAGCGTGAAGTGTGAAGCAGTTGTTCATCTGTTTCAATTCTTACGGTTTTAAACTGATCAAGAAACAATGCTCCATCCTTATCATTCCTGGCATTGAAGAATTTTGTATAACTATTTTGTAAATTACTTAGAAATCTAGAAATACCATTATCTTCAATTTGCTTTAACAGAAAATGAAAATGGTTTGGCATAAGGCAATAAGAATATATTTCTACCAGTTTTTTGCTTTTTTCAAGTATTGAAATAATGTCATTCTTCTTTGAGTCTTCTAGCCTTAAAAATCTAGAAAGAGAGATTGGCGGTTTGCAAGCCCTATAAAATTCGATTGACTCAATTGCCCTGCGATACTCCCTTTTGCTTGTGAATGTTGGTTGTCTATTAATCCCTCTGTTATAAACATGGTATATTTCGTTAGTAACTAGAGGTAGTAATCTTCCGGGCATATATTTATAGTATTCCTATTTTCCTTACGTGTCAACGTAATCAACCTGGGAGGTTGATTAGCTAGGCAACCTAGGGAGATGGACGGTTTTGATGATACCTTATTCAATATAAATATTAATGGGTTTTATTTTGTGACAATGTGGAGGCGGGAGTAAACAAGATTTGCTTTGACTCCCAGTTGGGACTTCATTTGTACTTGGTATAGCTTAGGGCCTGTGTCATAGTTGAGAGCTGGTGAAATAAAAATATAATCATCTGATGTACTGTTTTTAGTTACTTCTGAGTTCCAGACAGGGTGTTTGTCTGTTTTGTTGTAAAGCCTGACAGATACTGTTCCATTGGCTGTTGGGACATTAATGGAGGCTTCCAGGGAAACTTCTTTAATGTTTTGATACTGTCCTATATCTGCGGTGGTTATTGCTCCCTCTACGTCTTTCCAGTCTGCTGATGTATTGCTTCCAGAGCCAATGTTTACGTAGTAGTCTTTTGCAGCGGAAGTTTTTTGTGCGGGTGTTGGGGTGGGTGTGGGTGTAGGAGAAGGAGTGGGTATGGGGGATGGTGTTGGGGTGGGTGTGACAATGTTGGGATTTGGTTCACGGATAACTTCGTTGATAATTGTTTTTATGGTTTTTTTCTCAGAAGAGGATTTTATAAAAAGGTAAGAAACAGCTCCTCCTATAATCAAGATAAGGATAACTATAACTATAAACATTACTTTTACCAGTTTTTCATCTTTATATATTCTTTTCTCATCCCGGTGAAGTTCTTCTAGAATTGGAGCAATGTCAGAATCTTTTACCATTTCATATAGTGTATGCAAGAATTTGGGAAAAGTAAAGAATTGCCGGGCGTGTTCAAAATCCTTTTAGAAATTACAAGTTACATTAATGTATTTAGTATTAATCCAATGACAAGAGCTATAAAAATAATAAGTCTGAATAGATAGAGGGCTTTTTGGGGTTTGGACATATCTGATTTTAATATTGCAATAGGTGAAAAACGTTGTGTATATTGTTCTGTTTTAATGTGTGTTCCAACATAAGGATCGATATCGTAACCTTTTGTTGCCATAACACAAAACATAAAATAACCAAATAAGAATATTGGAAATAAAATTATTGAAAAAACTATTGTTGCAAATATATTATAATTTTCTTGAGAGTATGTAATAGTAATTAAAAAAGAAAATGCTAGCGTAATAGTAAAAATAATAGGACTAGATTTAAGTGAAGCATAAAAGGATTTCTTTATCGTTTTAAAATCTCTTTTAAACCAGTATTTTGTATTTGTAAATGCTTTAATTTCTCCAAATTCACTTGTATGTTTTATGTCATTTTTTTCATCCATAGTTACATAGTAGAATATTTATTAAGATTTGTAAATTGGAGATAATTTTGTTTGTGCTATTATTTAATAAGAGTTTTTATAGCGGGAGATTGTTGGTATAATTCTTTTTATGACAGTGAATATTAAGTCTGGTAATTTTAATCTTTGCGCAAATATTTTTAGAAGCCGTGAAAAGGCGGAAAAATTAGCTGTTTTACTTCCAGGATATTTGGATACAAAGGATTATGCAATCCTTGTAAAATTCTACTATAGAGGGACGGTATTTTCAACCACCTCAATACTGAATTCTTTGGCTTCCTGAATAAGATATTCCTGAACTAATCTAGCCGCTTTGAATTCATTACCTTTTAAATCAAGTATTTTTTCTCTGTGATGAAGGAATTGTTTTTTATGTAATTTTTCGTCTTTTGTTACTAACAACATTACTTTCCCAAATTCTTTTAGTGATTTTGGATCAAGGAAAGCGCCTTCCAGAATTAAATCGCTTTGCTTTTTTATTTTATTTTTAATGACATTGTCTAGTGCTTTTCTAACTGCAAATAAACCTTTAATTGTATTATCAGAAGTTAAGTCACCAAATTTTTTATACGCTTGGCAGGTTCCAAGATACAAACAGGGGTAAAGCTTTTTGGATTTACCACTTCTATGCTCTTTTTTTATTCTATCTGCCTCTATTACAGGTAAATTTAATTTTGTGCCAAGTAGTTTTGAATAATAAGTTTTTCCAGAACCTGGGACACCATAAATGAATATTTTCATTATATGAAATTATATCAAGTACTTTGTATTTGAGGTAGTGTTTGTAAAGATTGGGGGAGTTTTGAGGTTAATTTGAGGTTAAAAAAGAAGTTTGCTGCCGGTCCTGGATTCGAACCAAAATAAACGGATTCCCGCCTGCTAGGGTCTGAGCTGGGAGACCAGGATTCGAACCTGAATAAACAGATCCAAAGTCTGTTGTCCTACCGTTAGACGATCTCCCAGCACAAACTCCAGCGGTGGCGGGCAGGCAAACTCCGTTGTCCTACCGTTAGACGAACCGGCAAAAAGGTTTAGGTTTCAAGGATAATCATAACAAAATTGGGGCTTGGCTTCAAGGTGAAGGGAGATTAAGTTTGATTAAGTTCTGTTGTAGAGGCCTGTTAGTTCTGCGGTGTCAATTATGTGTCCTTTTATGGATTCTTCTATCTCTTCTTTTGTGGATCCTTCCGGTAAATCCAGAGTTGTATCTAGAGCATAAAGTTTGAAAATATATCTATGTTCTCCGTTTGGTGGACAAGGAGGTCTGAATTTTGCTTCTCCCGCAGTATTTAGCCCCTCTATCCCACCCTTTGGAACAGAACCTTCTGTTACTTCTTCTGTTTTGGGGTCAATGTTGTAAACTACCCAATGAATAAAAGTGCCGCTTGGGGCATCCGGGTCTTCAACAATTAGGGCAAGGCTTTGTGTGATTTCCGGGACGTCTAGGAAAAGCAAGGGGGGATTTATTCCAGGACCATCGCAGGAATAATCCAAAGGAATTTTTGTATTATTTTCAAATACAGGGCTTGAGATAACCATAATTAAATAGTATATACTTGATATATTATTCTCTAAAGTATATATTATCTTTAATCCTAAAATCAATAAAAATTTTGTAAGAATTATTTAAGATTAATTAGAACAATATTGTTTTTATTTGATTCTTGGTTTGTAGTTTATTCATTATTTTGTTTAATGTTTTTCTGGCGAGTTTTTCATCTTTCTGATTTAAGTATCCTAAGTTTAGCGCTTGTTCAAACTCTTTTTCATCTAGCAAGACAGGTGATTGATTTGGTCTTTTGATGATATCTAAATACCAGTCTTGGAATTCAAAAACATTACCCTTGTTCTTTATTGGTGAACAAATATCAATGTAATAATAAATTAGAGCATCTTTTTCATCTAAGACTTTTGTTTGTGCATAAGTTTTTCCTAATTCCCATGTCATTATTAGTCTAAACTTCTTGGACTTATTATTGTTTTTTTTACTGAAACTCCATGGTTGAGGGATAGATTCATCCCATATTTCAGTTGTAATTAATGTGTTTTCTGATAGTTTATTTTCCTGCATAGGATTATTAGGGTTTCCAATAGGAATGTTACTTTTTTTATATCCAGGTGGATGAATAAGTGGTGGTTTTGCGTGATTTGTTGTTCTTAGGTTCATAAGTTATATTATATACCCTTCACAGTCTAACTCTAAAAGGAGTTAGATTCCTTGAGCGGGGGACCGTAATTGGCTCGGACCTGTTTAGTCTCAAATACTGTATCATAATGGATCAGAAACTACAATTAGAATTAGAAATCCTCAAAAGCCATTTAGGGATAAAAAATTTTAAGGACCTTTAAGCCGTTCCTATCACTTATTCGCAGTAAGTTTTAACCTTTTCGCATTTTTCTTGGTAATTACTTTTCTGCCGCTTTTTACTTCAATCTGTTTTCTGGCATTTCCAGCAATAGTTCCACCTTCTTTAGCAACTTTTCTATTTTCAGGAAAAGTTTTAGGCTTACGTTTTTGAGAAATCTCTGTAGTAGCGGTTTCTGCCAACATATTAAGAACCAGTTCTAAATTTGTCATGTTATCCCGCAGGTTTTCCTTCTTGAGTCCTTTGAGACTTTTATACTGCTTTGTGGTCATACCTGTCCAAGCAATACTAATATCATCTGTTAAAATGGCGAACTCGCTGGTTTCTTTTATTCCTCGCTCTTCCCATTCATCCGTTAAAGCTTTCCGTATTTCAATGCTTTTTAAACGTTGGTTTATCCAATCCTTACTGTAACCCTTTCGAAGATAAGTTTGTAAAGCGCGGTTAATTGCCAGTTCTGGATCATGTGTTTCTTCAATCCGTTCATATCCAACCCGAGCTAACCATAATTTAAAGGGTTCTGCATTGGGGGATGGAATAGATTGAATAATACGAAGCATAGCTTCGGTATCTGCTGCATCTGTAAGGTAAAACTTTCCGTCAGTTGACTGCATTTTCAGTTGTCCGATTTTTTCGGACAACTCACTTCCTTCCATCTTTAGCTTCCTCTTTAAATCATCCCAGTATTTCCTGGGTCTTAATGTTTGTGCTAAAACTTCAACTATATCTATTACCGAAAAATACCACTTTTCCTCTTGATCATTCCAATGGCGGCGGATTCTTTTCCCTTCAAAAATCGCAATTTTGGATTTATTTACCACGACATTATTTTAGCAGATTTTCAGATTGGATAATCGCAGGAATTTTTGCTATAGTTTAGTCACCGAATGATCCCTGTGCCTGTCCGCCTCTGGCGGGGTGAACGTATCCTTCGTCAAGCTCAGGACTATAGCCTTACTAGGGAGCTGATGGCACGTAAGTGATCCATCTTAGTCGCAGAGATCGCCTATTATTTTTCCAAAGTTATCAAGAGCGGGTCAAAATCAGTTTCAGCTAAATAAAATGCTCCGATAATTAGTCCTGCTTCAGTCAACTTTTTTCCTCCGAATTCATAATCTGGGTCAGTAATTTCAAATTTTCCTTGTTTATAACCAGTTATAACAACAGCGTGAGTAGAAGGTGTACCCATAATTGAATCTTGAATAGGTTTTCCTTCAGGAACGAACTTATATTTAGAGACTTGATTTAAAAAGTTGTAACTCAAAATGGTATATATAGGACCTTTTTGAAGTAATTGATATAAATAAGCTTCATCCACAATAGGGAAAACAATTTTGCCTCCTTTTTCTAAAAACAGAACATATCCACTGACAACAAGGTCCAAAGCTGATTCCTCGTATCGAGCGTGTTTTAGATATTTTCGATGTTCTTTTAATTTTTGAATAATTGCTTGATTATCAAAATTTTTCCAACTACGGTCAAATATTTCAATATCTACAGAATGAAGAGTTGTTTTAAGTCCTAATTGAATAAAATATGTGGCAATATGTCCAAGAGAAGACCCTAGCGGTTTTCCATCTGAGCTGATATATACAGGTACTTCATTTCTTATTTCATCAATTGTCTTATTGATTCCGTAATATGAAAGTATTTGTGAGGCCGAAGATTGAACACAGTCCTGAATATTCTGGGTTAAAAGGGGAACATCGTAGCTAATTTCTTCCATAATAGTTATTTTTGTGTAACTTTGCTGTTACTTTATTGTACATTTATAGTTGTTTTTGTACATTTGGAGCGGGAGACGCAAATTATTTTGAACTAATCTTGCTCAACTACCTATCTCGTTTTAGCAAATTAATGGAGGCTTATCAAACTTCAGAGGAGCGCGAATAGAATTTTTGCTATAATCTTTTAGAAGGAGTAGATAAATATGAATATATTAGACGAACTAAAATCCTCTAGGAAAAAACCAAAAGAACTTCTTTCTTATTTAACTGAACAAATCAAAAAAGATCATAAACTTCTCACCCAATTTCCTGATATTCTTAAAAATGGTTCGAGTGTTGAAAAAGGAATATGCATTGAAGTGCTGGAATACATATCCAAAGATCAACCAAAACTTGTTGAACCTTACGTAAACTTCATTATTGGTTCCTTAAATGATGATTCTCCAAAAATAAAATGGGAATCAGCGCGAGTAATTGGAAATGTCTCATCAAAATGTCCAAACTCAGTACTAAAAGCAGTTGATAAATTATTAGCTAATACTAATGATAAAAGCACTGTTGTTCGTTGGAGCACAGCTTTTGCATTAGGTGAAATCGCAAAACACAACTTTAATATTCAGAGTACACTTATTACTGAAATCGAAAAAATAATAAAAAAGGAGCAAAATAATGGGGTTAAGAATGTTTATTTGAAGGCTCTAAAGTTAATTAATAAGTAAAATGGATACAGAACCAGTTCCAAAATCACCAATTAGAATAGACTTTGGACCAGGTATATATGGCTTAGATTATATCAGGACAGATGGTAAATATTATGGAGAAGTTTACTCTAAAAATATTGGTAATGGACCAACTTGTCTAAATTCGCAAGGTGAAAAGACTTACACTTTACGAAGTGGGAATGTAGATGGAGTATATACTGATGGAAACTATATTGTTCATGAGTTAGATCTTAGAGAAGCTGGTATTCCTTTTGATGAAATGAGAGACCCCAAGAAATTAGCAAAAATAATTCAAGCTAGACAAAATCAGATAAAATCTCATAAACTTGTAGTTGGCGAAGCATGTAAAATTCCAGGAATGGTTTTACATCAACCTTGCGGAAAAGGTATATTACAGATAAAGGTTGATTCAGGTTACGTTCCAGAAACAGTCATTGAATCTGATGATATTGATTTATCTTCTTTTGTTAAAAACTACACATAAAACCAGTAGACGGGGTTTGAACTAATTTAAAGCTAAAAATTATAAAAATATTGAGAGGGACAGGGGGCAGTACTACTTTTTTAGAAATTTCGAGGCTAGGATAGAACTCTGCCCCGTCTGGAGCGGGTCAACGTACTTCGCTCGAACCTATATAAGTATATCACGCCCAATTTAGTTTTGCAGATTGATGCTTTAAAAAAGCATTTGAAAACACAAGTTCTAGAAACGATCGCAACCCCCCAATGTAGTATCATTTCATTTCCTTAGGTATGAGAGGAGGTGAAAAATGAAACATAAGAAGTTGACAAAAACAGAACGGGAACTTTTAAGTCAGTGGAAAAATGAGGGATTGTCAAACATTGAATGTGCTAAGCGTTTAGGATGTGATAAATCAACTATTGGCCGGGAACTCATCCGTAACAGGATAAGAGTTACAGTTGGCAAGAATGATTGGAAGGTTATCTACGAACCTCTCCACGCACATTCTATGGCTTTGGACCGAAAACAAAAAGCATTTACTGTAAAACATCCTTTGAAGAATCCCGATATATATTCATATGTCTTGGATCACTTAAGAGGAGGCTGGTCTCCGGAACAAATATCGGGAAGATTAAAAGAAGAGGATCACAAAGGGGAACCACACTGGCAGATATGTATGGAAACAATTTATCAGTTTATCTACAAGGAAAAGACAGACCTGACAAAGCAAGGGTTAAAACAAAACAGAATCCTTGATAAAAGATTAGCTGATGGAAAGTCTAGTACAACAATAACTGACAAAGACCGTCCTTTATGGGAGTTTCTGAGGCGCAAACAGGTTAGACGAAGGAAAAAAGGAGGAAGGAAATCCCAGCGTGTCAGAATACCCGATCGGGTATCAATACATGATAGACCAGCAGTTGTTGCCAAGCGAAAACAATTTGGCCATTGGGAAGGAGACAGTATTGTTGGGAAAAGTCATGTCTCAGGACTACATACAGAATATGAACGGGTGGCAAGCTTAACACGTTTTGAAAGACTTGAAAGAATAACAGCAGATGAAATAGTAGTTGCTGCAAAAAAGATATTCGACCCGTTACCTTCCCACGCAAGAAGATCAACAACGCTTGATAAAGGATCAGAACACGTAGATCATAAGGAGTTTGGAGTTCAAATATATTTTGCAGATCCCTATTCTTCTTGGCAGCGGGGAGGAAATGAAAACTGTAATATGTGGATCAGATACTACTTTCCAAAAGGAACAGACTTTAGTACAATCACAGATGAGGAGTTAAGAGATGTTGAATGGGAGTTAAACAACAGACCCAGAAAACGCCTTAACTACAAGACTCCTCAGGAAGTATTTGATTGCTACCTTAAAAGGCCCTAGGGGTTGCATTCGTTACTAGAATACGGGAACTTCCGGAGAAGGCATTGCCGCTTCATATTCATCCGATCGCTCTACAAGATCAATCCAATCAACTACCATTTTGATAAGATTTTTAAGGTCTTCTAGATCTTTATCCTCCCATTTTCTAACATAATGAGTTTCATCATTCCCCAGCCATGCTGCGCGAGATGCACAAGCTTCAATTCTTTTCTCTTTAATGCGTTTGATCGCAGTACCAAGCAGCTCTTTTTTTATTTTTTCTTCGTTTTTGGAATCAGATCTAATAAGATAGTCTTTTACCAAAAACTCTAATTCTTTGCGATAACCAGGTCCTGCAATTAGATGTAAACCATTCTCTTCTGAAATTTTGGATTGATTATAAATAGCTTCGAACTGACTGGAAATGCTTGTTATGGATTCGGGAAATTTTTCAAACTCCACATATTCCATTAAATAAGTTCGTCTTAATAATAAGACTGTACTTCCTAATCCTCGTTTAGCTCCATAATAAGCAATAAATAATCTTTGACATTCTTTTCTTGGACATCTAAATACGATTTGTAAAAACCCTTAGGCCCTCCATATATCGACGCCGTATTGGTAGCAGAATATTGGAGAGATGCCCTTACCGCATGCTGCACATGTATCGGGGATTTCATTCACATCCTCTAAAACGGAAGAATCTGTCGATTGTGGACGAACTCTGTATGGCATGTTAATTGAGCGTTAAATTTTATTACAAGTTTGTGGGTTAATTATACCGGTAATTGTAAGAAAATACTACGGCAGTATGGTTAAGTTAGGTCAATCCAATACCTGAGTTTATACGGTTTTTCCGCACTAAGAAAAACTCTGTCCTGAAAAACTCCACCATTAGATTCGATTATTTTTTTCGAGCCAATATTATTTTCATTACAGGTTAATAAAACTTTCTTAAGACCTAATTTTTTAGCTTCTTCCAGAGCAAGTTTCAATATATTCTTACCATAACCCTTTTTTCTTTTGGAGGGTCTAATAGCATATCCAATATGCCCACCTTCTCTAAGTAAAATTTCAGTCATCTTATGGCGTATAACTACACGTCCCACATAGTCATCGTTATCCATTAGCCAATATATTGTTTCAGGAACAAAACCCTCAGGTAAATCTTCACCCTTCGAACGGTTTCTTTGCTTTTTAACAAAAGATTGAAAGTTTTTTTCTAAATCTTCGAGTTCCAGTTCAGTAGATCGCTCTTCTTGTTGAAATTCTTGCAGTCCCTCTAGAAAACTGAGTTTATATTTTGGATCTGGTGGAATAAGTTTTATCATAATATCTACTTTTTGGGTACAGTATTCCCGATTGGGCCTTTATATGTTTTCAGCCATTTAATAAAGTCTACCACTACCTCTACCATATAATCATGATATTTTTTGCCCTTTTCACTTGAAGCCTTATTAGATGCAGAAAAAGAACCTGTAGGAGCAAAGGCTCGTTGTTCGTAACTATTCCACAAAATATCAATCAATTCACCGCCGCCTCCAAATAAGTCGTCATTAGAATACTTGGAAAATATTTTTTCAAAATTTACTTTTTTAGTTGTTAACTTATTTTTCTTTATAAGGCGAGGGTACTTATACCAAACGTGTGATAACTCCAATTCTCCTGAATGATGTTCATTGGTACTTTTAATTTCTGTAGAAATCTTTCTGGCAATCTTCCACGGATCTATAATTCCAAAGAATACGTCATGTAATTCATATTCATGAAGTTCTTTAGTTGCTATGGTGAGTGCTGGTAAATTGGACATCTTATGACCATTAATAATAAGAATTTTCTTAAAACCATGCCTTGCTAAACTTTTTGACACATCTTTTATAATTTCGATTAACGTTGTTGGCCGAAGGGAGATTGTTCCGGGAAATGCACTATGGTGGCTTGAATCCCCAAACCAAATAGGGGGTGTAACTAAAACCCCAGATTGTTTGGCAATATCTTCTGCTAAAGCTATTGCAGCATAAGAGTCAACTCCTAAAGGTCCTGCTGGGCCGTGCTCTTCAGTACTACCTACAGGAATAATGGCAATATCATTTTTCTTAAGATACTCATTTACATCCTGCCAAGTAAGTTCCTGCATCCATACAGAATTTAATTTGATTGTTTTTCTATTCATTGTGTATCCTTCCTAAACCAGGGAGCTTGATCATTGGAAAAAACTCCTGGCATTCCCTCGGGTAATATTATGTCGGTTGCACCTTTTCTGATACCGGAAGCAATTAAAATTGCATCTGGGAATTCTCCTGCAAGTATTTCTTTTTCTCTTATTCTTGTATCAACATACATGATTGCAGCAGTTACTGGATCCCTTTGTCTACTATGATTCTCCGCATTAGCCAAAAGAAAATCTCTATGTTTTTCAAAAACTTTGTATGCTTCAGGGCTTGGATTTGATTGAGAGCCTGGAGGAATATTATATTTACGATGTAGATCACTAAGCCATAATATCTCCCGCAAGCCTGGAAGGGTTTCACGAAGCGCCCCACTTGCTTGATCTAGATATCTATCTGTTTCCGGCAATAAACCACCGCTTGATAGATCTATATACCCATTACCAAGAACATGGACATCACCAAAAATTACAGTAGTTGCTAGTCCAGTAGGGTATAACTCCTGAATCGGACTTTGTAAACGATCCCGTAATTTTCTGATAAATCTTAAATCGTGATCATCCACTGCCGGTTTATCAGAACCGCCCCAAAATAATACCGCTCTAATCTGTGCCTCCATGCCTATCCTTGACTCAAGCATTTTTTGCATTGTAATTCCATTAGGATTCACTATCCCACCCCGACTGAATTCTTGAAATACTCTATATACGTCAGTTGCTCTTCCTCTTATTTCAGGAGAGATGTTTGCAACACGAGTACCCCGCCTTGCTTCTTGCTCTTGTCTTTGAGCTATTCTAAAGGCAACTTCTCTTTCTCTTCGACTAGTATGCATTTCTAATGTCATTTTTATCCTTTCAAAAACCACAAAAAAGCCCTTGCAAATCCCTAAGAACTCTCTTAGAAACTTACAAGGGCCCTTTAATTGGGTGGTTCCACCTTGTTTTCTGTAATCGTTAGATTACAGACACTTACCGCTGACTCTACTAATTAAGTGACATCAGCTTGCTTGTTTTACGGTTAAGCTTCCGTAGAGTATTTTGACTCTCAGCTCCTGGATCGCAACTCCAGTGTTGTGCTTTATGATCTTTATTATAGCAAGATATCTGAAAAAATCAACTAATTAATTTTTATTATTCGTTTATCTCCTACTATATCTTTTGATTACCAACATTTTTTAGTTGTAGCTTTTTAGCAGGTAGCTATGTTTGTGTTGATTGTGAAAGGAATTTATTGAGTAGAAAGTGTTAGTTTTGTTTATAGATATCGATGTAAAGGTTGTAGGTTTTGATTGCTAGTAGAATAGGATGCTTTGGGGATATGAGTTTTATATTTTATTACAGATTTACAGCCCCTTATATTTATATAAGTATAAAGGGATGTATTTTTTAGTAAATTAAGGGTCTTATGTCAAGACCGGACGAAAACTTCCTTTCTATAGGTCATCAATAGTTTCATGATTTCTCCGACTTGTTCATCAAAAGAAAGACCTCTGTTG
>QZIP01000005.1 GCA_003599595.1 Candidatus Parcubacteria bacterium | reverse complement strand
AATTTATTAATCCCGTTTTTAATTGTGACATCTGAAAATAATGAGAAATTATTCTCCATCAAACTCCGTTTGGACTGTGGTATCTGAAGAAAGAGAAAAATTACTAACAAAGGAATTAAAAAGGCACAACTTATGATAATTTGTTTCTGCTGAAGAAAAAACTGTCCTCGATTAACTATGAGAACATAAAGCGTAAATGGAAAAAGAATTAGCCAGGCTATTTTAGAAGTTAAGGATGCAAGAAGAATCACAAGGAAAAGAAGGCATAATTCAAAATTTCTTATCTTCCCCTTCGACAACAGATAAAATATGTATAAAATTAACACTGCAAGAATAATTACTTCATTTGGAACTTTTGAGTAAAAAATTAAGATAGGCGATGTAGCAGCAATAAATCCGCTCCAATACCAAGAAGAAGGTTGAGAAGAAAACATCTTGCTAATATAATAAAGAAGTAATATAAAAACTAATCCTGTTAACATAAAAGGAAGACGAGCACCTAGTTCTGATTTACCAAACATAGAAATACCAAAAGTGCTGACATATGAAGAAACTGGTAGTTGATAATCGTTTAATGAATTGAATATCCAAGGAATAACTCTACCAAACTCATCTTTTCCCGTCGTAACGAGCGAATAACCACGATATGATAATCTTACTTCATCTGTAGTAAAGAAGGGCTCCTCAAAATTATATATCCTAAGAGCGAAAGCAATAACTAATAAGATTAATAACTTAATATTAAGTAAGTGAATTGCTGATAATTTTAATTTACTCATAAACAGTGTTATTACTGTGATGCAAATAAACTATAGTCCGGTGTACTTAAGCCCACCTTCTTAAAACCATGTTTTTCTAAAATTACTGAATCACTTGTATAACTTAAGATTATACTATTCTTATCGATTGCCTCTCCAATTTCCCACTGCTTTAAGCTATTAGGAAAATACACCTGCTCGAAAAAATCAGAAGCCATGCGCTCTCTTCGAAAGATATCTCTTTTAATTACCGGTATCTTCGATAGTTGTTGTGATTGTGTATATAGATCCTTAAAGATTAGGTGGGATGTGCTGACAAAGACCAATCGTGCCCGATCGGGATAATTGAACCAGTAATCTTTGGCAAAATCATAAAAAGTCACTATAACCAGAAGAGCAATTATAATTAAACCCGTCCGTCTCCATATTTTATTTTTCAATTGGTCGATGGCTTCCAACCCCACCGATGAGATGATCACAAAAGAGGGAAGCATCGCAATTAAGCGACTTGCTCGATGAACAGAAGCTACCAAACCAAAAAGAAGTGGGGTAAACATAAAGGCTCCTAAAACAAGAATTAACAAGGGACTCTTTTTACGGAAAGTTTGGTAGCAACCAATCAGGAATAAAGGTAATGCTGCTAGAAGATACATGCCATGTTTCCCTGTTGAGTGATACAAAGTCGAGTCACCTTTGACAAATAAAAAACTTAGATCAAAGGAGGAGAGATACGAAAGCAGTAACTCTTGGTATGAAATAAGTTTAAACGGTTGATTATAAGCTGTTATCGCCCCAGGATAAAATATTCTAATCCCTAACATTCCTAGAACAAACGGCAACAACCCCAAAGTGAAGAAAAATACCGACATCCAATAATTTTCCTTTTTTTTAATGAATCCTAAATAAATAAAATAAGCCACTGAGAGTAAGGCAAATATCGGAGCAATCAGTCTCATCGCCTGATAGGCATACAAACTCAAACCCAAGGCAACACCCGCAAAAAGTGCAAATTTATGTTTTCTGGATCTCTGGTATTCTCCCAACATCAATAACCACAAGAGAACAAAAGGAACAGGGGCGATATTCTCCAGTGCCAAGTGCGACTGTATTAAAACAATTGGGGTAGTCAAATAGATAAACGCACCACCTACCGCTGTTATTCGATTAAAATTTCTTTCTATAAATATCCACAAGAGAGCAAGACTTATTAAGGTAATAACTATACTTACTCCTCGTAAGGCTTCAAATGAAGGTCCGAATATTTTAAAAGATAGGGCTGTTAAATACATTGTAACCGGTTGTTTCCAATCCTTACCGTCTAAGGTAGAAACAAAAAGAGGGAGAAAACGATTATTTTCATCATGAAGTGTCCGAGAGAGCAAAGAAGCATTGTAGCCGATAGCAGCCTCATCTCCATTAATTCCGGGCGGGACTTCGGTTAATTTAAATGAAAAAAATAGCCACAGTAAGATAACAACAGGAAGTACGAAAATTTTACGAGTTAAGTGAAAGTTTTTAGTTTTTAGCATCTGCGGGTAAAAATTGCCTTAGCCTGTTCATAATTCTCTGCGGAGTAAGTATGCACTGAATAATATAGTAAGATAAAAATCCGTGATATTTACGGGCTGATATTGCGGACATAGAGAAGGTATCTTTTCCTTTTCCTGATGCACCCATAATATGTTTAATCTTTACCTGAGGGTCATATCCAACCTGTAGTTTTAATTCACGCACTTTTTTGCAAAGTTCTAAATCTTCAAAGTACATAAAATATTTCTCATTAAATTTTCCCGCCCGAATGAACACATCTCTTTTTATCATTATACATGCACCCGTAACACTCTCCACCTCAATAAACCCAGAAGCAGGAGGAAGAAAAAAATCAAAGGTTCCCTTAATTCCCAAAACATACTCCGTGAATGCTCGAAAAACCGTTGGGAGATTACGGGTTGTTTTTTGAATTGACCCATCCGTCAAAATCAATTGGGGGCTAGCGATGCCAAAGTTAGGATTTTTGACCAAAGTCTCCTTCAATTGCATTAAAGAATCATTTCTTAAAAATTTTGTATCAGGGTTTAAAAAGAGCAAATAATCTGATTTTGTACGCAAAACAGCTATATTGTTTGCTTTCGCAAAACCTAGATTCTTCTCCTGAGGAATAATTTTTATCGGGATCTTACTTTCTTGGACTTTTTGAATTGTTCTGTCAGAGGAACAATTATCTATAATAACCACCTCATAGGCTACACCTATCTGGGCAGCAATCGACTGCAAACAATCTTTAATATGATCTTCGTTATTATAAGTAACGATGATAATTGACAATAAACCCTTTTTCATTCTAACACTAATTCTCAATTTTACTTTTTTCTTCTTTAAGAAGATAGAAATAAATTATATATACGGACGCTCCTGCTAATAGTGTCTGGAAAACACTTCTTGCCATATTGTAATCAATATTAATCTTTAATAACTCCCAGATGCCCGGTTGACTATATAAACCTGTAAAAAGTGGTGCCAATAGAGTTACTGTCAGGGAAGGATCAAAAAAAGTTAATAAAATTATATTTGCTGCAAGTAATATAGCAGCAACTACGCCATGTCGGAACTTAGAAGTAATTAAATCAATAACCAAAAATGGTGTAAGCCACAAAAACCATTGTGGATGAAAATGAGTAAAAGTAAAGAATAGTAAAAGTACAATTAAATAACGTTGCCAAAGATCTTCCTTCTTTAATTTACGGTACAAAAAGAATAGATAGAAGAAAACTAATAAGAGTGGAAAAAGCAATAAACGCTCTCCACCTGAAATAGGAATCTCGGCATAAAGACTTTTTAGCGATTGATTGGCAACTAATGCTGTAGATCGGAAACCAGGTGAACCTAAATAGGGTATCGTTAATATTAAGTAGGGAAGAATCCCTAATACGAATATTTTCATTCTCTCTTTCCAGTTTTTGCCCAAAAACACTAAGGGAATCAATAAGAATAACGGATATATCTTAAAGGCCGCTCCCATCCCTAAAGCTACCGCTCCATGACTTAATTTACCTACTTTCACTAAAAATAGAGATAAGACAGTAAAGAAGGTTGGGATTATGTCAAATTGACCCATCATATACGTGGCATGCAGGTTTACTGGATTAAATAACCAAATTAACAGTGCCGCTATCTTTTCTTTTCTAGTTTGAAAAATTTTTATCAAAAAAAAGGCAGTCATTATGTCAAACGGGAGATATGGTAATTTTAAAAGCAAAAGGTGTAGATTAAATAGAATATTTCCATAGTCTGATACTTTTTCTATTAAAAAATCGTTCATCACGGTAAACCCCAACACCTTCGCTAAAAGAAAATTTGCGGCTCCATGAAATAGATAGATCGCGGGAGGGTAGTTAAAAACAACCATTTCAGTAATAGGGTTTGAAGAAGGTAAGGAGGTCATGTAGTCATAGATATTCAAAACATTACCATTTGCCACAATCTGCCCAGCAAACTGAAACGTCCTTAGATCAGGATGAAAAGATGAAGCAGCAAGTATTAAACGAAAAATTATTGCAATAATAATTAACCAAAAGAAACGCTTAGACATTTACAACCTTCCTGATGTGATCTACAAATACATCTTTAGAAAATATATGCGCTCTTGATACGGCTGACCTGGAAAGCCTCGCTCTAAGCCTGGAATTATTAATAACCTCTATAGTCTTTGCTTTAAATTCTTTAAGACTACTCCATAGAAACCCAGAATAATTATCTTCAACAATTTCAGGTTGTCCACCTTTATTAATAACTATCGGTACACAGCCCGCAGCCATAGCCTCAACTGTAGAAATTCCAAAATGTTCGGTTTTTTTGGGGTCATCTTCTCCGTATCCTTTAGCATGCCAATATATAGCGGAACTGTTATATAAATTAATTAGATCTTTCAGTAAAATATCTGGATGAAATACTATTTCATAACCCTTTGCCTGTTTTTTGAGTTCATCAACATATTGCTTATCACCTGCTGTCATACCTCCAGCCAAATGTAAACTCCAATGTGAGACATCTTTTCTAGAACTAAGTTCTTTAAAAACACCTATTAGAACTTCATGTTTTTTGTCCTTAGTATGAGCAGCGAAGCGACCAACTGATAAAATTTGTTTCTTTTTAACAGCTGGCTTAAAAAGGTCTACACTCACGGGAGGATACACTACTTCTCCAGGAATTTTAATTTTTTTTTCAATATAATTTTTAGTAAAAGAAGAATTGTATACTGCCTTATGCCAGGTCTGTAACTTAACACGATTCCATATTCCCTGAACAGCAATCTGATCCAAAGGCATTTGAAAATGAACAATGTTTTGTCTTGCTGTAGAATAAAAAAAACTTCCATCAGAAAGATAAAACAAACAATCATACTGATGTAAAAAGAAAATTCTTTTGATAAAAGAGCTGCCATATCCAATTGGTGCTTTTACAAAATTAACCTTTGACAAGTTCAACCCATGTAGACGTTCTAGTCTTTCCTTAATATAATCTACTCCCTGTAGCCATAAATGTTCATCAAGCAAAACGTCTACTTCTCCTACAGAAGACAACACTTCAGCAACAACCATCATATATTTATCTCCACCCCCAGCAGTATCTAAATAAGGATTATAAATTGCACTTTTCATTCAATAATTAAAATTTAAAATCATCTTTTATGAGTTTACTATCGACATCCCTATAGACTTTATCTAAACTTTTCGATTGCTGCATCTCCCACAATCTTACATAAGTTGTCACTAAACTAAAGGTTTGCATTAAAGCATCAATCGTTCCAACTGTTCCATTAAAAAAACCACGTCTAATAAAACCCTGATAAAATAATTCAGAAAATAAAATTCTAAGAAATCTCCAACCAGACATCTCCGGATGACAAACTTCTAGTCTTAATTTAGCGTCAATTTTTGACCAATGGAGATTTTTTAAAATTATTTGCTCAACATTGCGATGCGTTAAATGCAAAAAGGAATTATTTGTATAACCTAGCTTACCTTTAAACTCCATGTGTTCATGAACTTCTCCTACCCAGTTTTGGAAATAATCTTTCTTAACCAATCTAATAACCCAATCCGGCCAAAATGGACCATATTTTTTCTCTTGCCCTAAAATGATATTACGTCGTGATATAGCAAATGCCGAGCAATCAGTCGAATTAATTAAGGAGAGTATCTCTTCCTTCAAACCAAATAATACTCTTTCATCGGCATCCAAATATAGTACCCACTCTCCAGAAGCTTTACCCATTGCCCAATTCTTTTGATTTGCATAATTATCAAATGTCCTTGTATAAACTTTTGCTCCATTTTTAATAGCAAGTTCAGTTGTATTATCAGAGCTGTTAGAATCAATTACGATAATTTCATCTGCCCATTTTACTGACTCTATACAAGCATGTATTCTTTCCTTTTCATTTTTTGTTAAAATTATTACTGATATCATCTTATTAGACTTCCCTTTCCCAAGTTACCAATTAAAAAATCAATCAAAGCTTTGCGTCTGTTACAATTATTTAAATTTTTAACAGCTTCTCTTAATAAAGCAAATTTTGTTCTAAAAGACAAAAACTTGCTAGCAAATAATAACCTATTACGGGTAATAAAGTAATCCTGTAAAGGAGATCCTAATCCTGTGGATTGAGCATTTTTATGATAGATTACAGCCTTTGGTACATAAATTATCTTATAACCACTCGTCTTTACTCGCCAACAATAATCACTATCTTCATAATATAAAAAATACTTTTCATCAAACAAGCCAACTTTTTTAATAACTTCTACCTTTATTAACATTGCCGCACCTGTAATGTAATCCACATCATCAATAGAATCATATTTTCCTTCATCCACTTCATCCAAACCACGATGGTAACCCAAAACGTTAGCCTTATCAAAAAAACCCCCTGCATACCAAATTGTTTTCTTATCCTCAAAAAGAATCTTAGGCCCAACAATTCCTACCCCCTCTTGATTAGCAGCAATTACAAGATTTTTAATTGCATTTACATCAATCAATGTATCCGGGTTTAAAACAAAAATATAGTTCACATTTAAACTTATGGCCTTTTTTATGCCTAAATTATTACCTCCTGTATATCCTGTATTACTTTTGTTTTGAATAAAGATAACATTAGGAGTTTCTTGTAATTGTAAAAACAAGCCACTATTCTGCTCATTATCAACAACAATAATTATTAAATTTTTATAAGTAGACTTCTGCACAGACTGTACACACTCAATAGTCTGCTCCTTATGACCATAATTTAAAATAACAACTGCAACGTCTTTACCCATCACCAAATCCTCTTTCTTAAAGCATAAATATTTACCAAAACTAACATCAAAACCGCCAGGACACTAACCTTTAGTCCTAGCTCAAAAGCTTCCGGCCAGTATACCAATTTTAATTCATTATCACCCGCCGGAACAAACATCCCCCTCAAAGCGCCATTTACTTCATAGAGTCTTGCCCGATTATTATTGAGGAACAATTTCCAACCCTCATGATAACTATCGGCAAGGATCAGAAACTGAGGTCGAGGAGAGTTTGAACGCAATAGAACCTTATCAGGCTGGTAGCTCTCTATCCACACTAAACCCTCGCCATCAAAAACTTCTGACTTTTGACTTGCAACAATTACCGCCTCTTCAAGAGGATTAAAACTGAGTGAGTTGAGTCTGTTTATTAGTTCCTGCTTATTTTTAACTGTTGTTAAATTTTTTATAAAATATGCCCTTTCTGATGCCGATGGATTAAAAAATATGACTGTAGTTTGATCTTCATAAATCGACTCATACCCACTACGCAATAACTGCTTATTAAAAGTATTACCTGGCACACGACCTTCTTGATCCCTTTTGACCCCTAACAGATATTTAGTATTTAAAGCATCTATATATGCAGAAGGATATTTAGATACCTCCACATACCGGCTTAAATTACTGTCATAAGAAGAACCATTCAGGCGATTAAAATAACTAGCATAACTTTTTAAGGCCATCGGATCGTAACCCTCAATAGAGGAAATTCCATAAGCAATCCAAGTATTAGGAGGAAGCACTTCAGGATCTACTCTACCAATCCTAAAAAATCCTTCTTGAGATTGTAAAAATTTATGAACTGGCGTTGTAGGAAAAATTAGATGAGATGAAACAAAAGGATTATATTTTAAAAAGTACCTCCCTAAATCAAAAAAAAGAACACAAATTATAATCACAATAATTATCTTTCTAGATAATCTCAAGTAGGTTACGAATAAAAGAAAAGCTATGAGAACAAAAGGAAGTATACTATTTCTAACGCTGACATTGATATTTTCTAATATTTCTCCTGGAATAGCCAATAAGGGAATCTCTTTTCCCATACTATCAATCAACAACATTCCAGCAATAATACTTCCAAGAATTATTAGAAAAAAATAACTAATTTTTCTAACTAACCTTATAAAATCTGATTTTGACTCCAAATAGTCCAAAGCAAAAGCAGTTAAAATTGCAACTGCAAAACTGGTCACAAAAAAAATCCGGCTAGCAGAAGAGTAAGTTAAAAAGGGAAGCGGTTGACTATAAATGAACCGAGTAAATGGATGATCGAAAGCAAAAAAGAGCGAACCGCTAAATACCATTCCCCACCATATTATTTCTTTCCGCCAAAATCTTTTTAATAACAATGGTAGGACAAGCAAGAGTGTAATAGAACCTAAAAAACTTGATTGTTCGTGATAAGAGATATTATCCCAATGGTTATAGGTAGTAGGATTTCCAAAAAAATCCGGAACAAAGAGTCTAATTGATTCATACCAGGGATTTAAACCATAGTTAAACGATTTTGAATAAACCTCTATTCCTCTAATGGAATCCCTTGTTAAATCAAAAGCTGGTAAAAACTGCAATGCAGCAAGTAAAACAGCTAAAAGAAAAAAACTTATAATAATAAATACCCTACCTATCTTTACTTCTTTATAATATAAAAGGAAAACAAGATACCCAATCATTAAAATTGAGCTGTAAAGTGTTAACTGCACATGCCCGGCCAAAAATAAAATTACAAAGGCTAAAGACATTAATGTAAGAAATCGTGTTTTAAAACTATTTAGATAAGCAAGAAGAAAGTTAAAAATCCAAGGCATCATAGAAGCAGCCCATACTCCAGTACCAAATTCGACCCAAGTTGTCATGAGACCAGAAAGAGAGAAGATAATACCAGCACCAATTCTAGCAAAATGACTTTTAGTATACCAGCCTGTTAAATAATATACTCCTAAAGAGGCCACAAAAGTCTGCCCAAATATATATATACCCCAACCAATATAATTAGGTAATAGTAAAAAGATATTAAAAGGAAAAAAAGGTGAAGAGTGATAGGTAGCGAGAAAAGGGGTACCTGAAAAAGAATAAGGATTCCAAAGTGGCCAATTTCCGGATTTAATCATATCTACTGCTAAATATTTCCATAGAAAAAACTGGGAAAAAACATCTGAGATAGGGGGATTTTTTACAGGTACTCCTACAGCAAACCCCCAATTGGAATCTAACCAGGGATAGTATGCTCCAACCAAAGTATCAGCCGGAATAGGAATCTTGCCCTGAAAGAAAAACTGCCAATAAATACCTACAATTAAAAGGCACAAGACGAAAACTGGATTTCTAAACCATCCAAATTTTTGGATATTCATAATATTTTGTTCTTGACCCGCTCTACAAGTCTTTTAAGAGGATTTTTTGATAAATTACCATACTTATACCAATAGTCAATATCCTTACCTGCACTCTTACCAATCATAACGATATCTTTAAAATCAAGATTCTCCTCTTTGAATCTCTTTTCTTCCCAAACCTTCAAATAAACAATAAGAAAAGAGAATGCTTGTAATAAACTCAAAGTTAAACCATGAAGACCATCTTTAAAACCTTGGTTAGCAAAAAATCTTCCCAAGAACTCATTTAGAGGTTTTTCTACCACATCACTCCATCGGAACCTATATCCATTTTTTACTAATTCCCTAGCCTGAACTGAAGTATACCGGTCCATTCTGTTTATAAACTGTGAGATGCTTTTATAGTGATGGTGGATTAAAGCATATCTTTCCTCGTCAGGTAGCTTTATTCCCTCACCCAATGTTTGCGGTCTGCGGTGTATCTCATTTGACCAGACCACCTTACCCTTCTTAAAAAAACGGATATTGTAATCAGGCCACCAAAAAGAAGCGATCATCCATTTTCCAAATATAATATTCTTGCGTGGCACCTCAACAAAGGAAATCTTATTATCTTCTGTGATCTCTTTAAGCTTCACCCCTAATTCATCAGAAACTTCTTCATCAGGATCAAGCACTAAAACCCACTCGCCCGTAGTTTCCGCAATCGCCAAATTTCTCGCCGGTTCGACAAAATCTAATCTCTCATGTTCTATCACTCTTGCTCCCAGCTTTTTGGCAACTACTTTAATATTATCGTCTGAGTGCATGTCGCAAATAACCACTTCGTCAGCCCAACTCACAGATCTAATCGCTTGTTCTGCCAAAACCGCTTCATTTAGCGTATTTATAACTACTGATATCTTTCCTGATTTTAAATTCATAAGTTAACTATATAATACCATTAAAGAGAGCAGTCATTTCATTATACCTAAATAGTTATATCTACAGTATAATTTTATTAATGCTAACTCTCTACTCGGTAGAATTTTGGCTAAACTTCGCCTACTTTTTTATTGCTATTTTCTTGGCTTTTTTTGTTCCAGGGAGTATTCTGCTTCAGAGAATACCGCTTTCTGTTTTTCAACATATTGTTCTAGCTATTATTTTAGGAATGGTTTTATGGGCATGGCAAGGATTTATCTTTGGGTATCTAGAATTAAGGTGGCTCTCTTACCTATACTTAATTTTTGCGTTCACTATCTGGATAAAAAATAGAAATTCTAATCTCTTTCTTAAAAAAATACCCTTATTACCTAATATTCGAAGCAATTTTTTACCTTTTATTCTGATACTATCAGGAATGATTATTCAACTTCTTTCAACGTTTTTTATAGGTATTTCATACAAAGATGGTATATACTTTTGTTGTTCTTTACCCGATAGTCTTTATCATTTAGCACTTACAAATCAACTTATAAAACAAGTGCCACCTATTGAACCCGGAGCAAGTGAAATTTTTGTAAAAAATTACCATTATTTTAGCAATCTTTTAATAGCTGAACTAATCCGTGTTTTCCATTTACCTCTATTGGCAACTAGTTACCAATATATTGTCTTACTTTTTTCTCTTCTCCATGGACTAACAGCAATTGTATTTGCTCAGATTTTACGTTTAAAAAATAGCTATACCAATTGGTTGTTATTTTTCCTTTATTTTAGCGGCGATTTAACATTTCTTCTTTTATTTTTTGTAGGAAAAGGTTTCGACTTTAGTCTACCTTTCCTTGAAAATGGATTTTGGTTTTGGATCAGTCCTCCTAGAGTAATTGCATCAGTAATTTTTTTTGGAGCCTTAAGTCTATTTATTCAATGGGAAAAAAAGAAAAGTATTTTTCTCGGCTTTTTATTAGGAATAATTTTTGGAAGTTTAGTAGGATTCAAGGCTTATGTAGGATTCTTTTCATTGATAGGCATATCCTGCTTAAGTATATATTATTTCATATCAAAGAAGTCTTTAAACTATTACATTCCTTTTATAAGCACTTTACTTTCTTTTATTATTATCTATTTTGCTGTAAGCGAAAATACAGGTGGGTTAATCTTTACTGGCCTCTGGCGATTTGAGAATTTTATTGTTAGCCCACAATTAGAGTTATCACATCTTGAATTAGCAAGACAGATATACTTGCAACACAATAACTGGCCTCGCAACATTCAGTATGGATTAATGTACATCTTCATTTATTTTACTTTCGTTTTTGGGACAATCAACGTAGGAATTTTTCAAACAAAACGATCTCTAAGCCTTATTGGCAAAGAGTTGAACATTTTCCTTATCGGTGGCACCATCTTCAGTGTTTTTGCCGGTTCCTTTTTTATTCAAAAAACAGGTGGAGCAAATTCGTCTCAGTTCTTAATCACAGTTATCATTATATTCTCAATCTATGCAGCCTTAGCCTGTTATTATTGGTTGAAAAAAACAACCACCATCCTAAAATATACGCTTATTATTCTTCTTGTTATTCTTACAATACCTCGCATTACATACTCAGGAATTTCTACATTCTATAAACTTTATGAAAGACAGGGATTTTTCATTGATAACTCTGAACTTGCAGCGTTGTCATACCTAAAAAACCAGACAGATCCATCGTCAATCATTCTTGTCGATAATGTCAATAAGGGTCACTGGAGAAATGCTTTTTCTAACTACATCAGTATTTTATCTGACAGACAGATCTTTGTTGACGGTAACGGAATAGCACAGGATCACGGCGTGCCGGTAGAAGACAAGATTTTCGCTGCAGAAACAATTTTTAAGAACCTCAATAATAAAATTGTTTGTAGCACAATTAAAAAACATAAAATAGATTATATCTACGGAAAAAGAGAGCTGACCTTTTCTAGTATTGACCCCATCCCATGCGTCACAGAGGAGTTTGCAAACCATCAGATTAAGATACTACGCGTTATCTGACTTCCCAAATTTGAGCATTAGCATTTTCATATAACTTCTTCAATCCATAGTCTTGGAAAGAAAAAGGTAGCTTCTCCCAATAATCTTCCTGCTTAATTAAGTAAACATACCTTACCCCAAGCGACAACAACTCCTGACGTCCCCTAGTCTTGTCCACGGCTTCAAAAACGGATCGATTATAGATAACTTGTTTCCCGCCTATGTTCTTAACATAATCTTTCCGATTTATAAAAGCCCGTGGTAAATAAGTTGAATGGAAAGGACACCGTAAGCAATAATGATCATAAACCACCACTTTTCCTTCCGGTAGTCCTTGTAATTTTTGTAAAGCATCTACTTCAGCTTGACTAATAAAATATGAATAATTACGAGTAAGAACTACCGTTAAAGTGCTGATAACCAAAATTATAAGGACCAATCTCGTTAAATGCACCCTTTTTACAATTCTCAGACGAAAAGTCATAAAAATTATTCCTCCAATAAACAGGAAAGTCAAACAAATTCTAATAACATTTTTGGGTTGTTTTAAATTATTAAAATCTAATAAATAAAGTACTTGCGGCGGGTAATCTTTTATGATTAAACCTTCTAAACCAACTGGCCAACTTTGAGCTGGAACAATCTCTTGGGTTTTTGCCAAATTATTAATTTTTATAGTCATCGCCTCAGTCACCATCTTCGGTATTTTGAGGTCTATATTTTGCAAAACGACTTTAGCGGGTTCTATATTTATTGATTGATTACTTTCGTATCTTAAACTAAAATTCCCACGACTACCCTCTATTGAAACCAGTTGTTTCAAAGGGAATATCCAAGTACTCTCAGGTAAGCTTACCACATCAATGACTGAGGGAATATTTATATATAAATCATTCTGCCGATTTGGAGTAACATAAAAGGGCTCCTGGAAGTTATCATGGTAAGTACGAAAATCGATCAGGCGGGTAACTTCTTTATCATACTCATATATCAACCCTATACGATAATTAGGAGATTGATACCATAACCCCTTCATTCTCTTTCCTAAAAGATCATCTGTTTCAATAAGATGAGGAGGAGAAAGAACAGGAAATTCTTTCCTATACCAAGAACTGAATTTTTCCATGGTAACAATCTCTGCCACACCCTCGTTTTGTAGTTTTTTGATAATATCTAAATGTTGCCCATATAACCCGGAATAAACAGAGGCTGATAAGTCAGCTTCCAACCCTAAGGTTACTTGGCCAAATAAGTTTCGTTGCTTTTGTACATAAAGTTTCACCAGATTTGCAAAGTAATCGATTGATAGATTGTTGATTTGATAATCTTGAGTACTGTAAGTACTAGCTCGCCCATCTCCATACCCATTAATTGGATCTCTTGGAGCCCATTGAAGAGTAACAATATCTAGTTTTGATTCAAGAGTTCGCGCTGGCATCCCTGCGTGAAATCTACTTGGATAGTAAGGTATTGACCACGGTTGTCCCCAAATAGAATAACCATCTGTTAGAAACTGGTCCGAACAACCCAAATTGGCAATAATACCATACTTCTCTTTCATATACTGTAAAGAATAACTATCAACCCACCAAGCTCCCACAGATTTCGGATAATAGCCAAAAATAGCTTTAAACCTTTCAAAGACTGAGTCGATTAATATTCTTCTCTCTTGCTGTTGGTAACCAACTAAAAAAAGCGAGCTTGCTCGATGCCAGGAATCGGTCTGGTAATAGGAAACATTTGATTTCCTGGCAGAACTAGGAGTAACTTCCAAAAAAATCCCTAATTCCTGGTTCCTATCCATTCCCTTTATAACACCCACCAGATCTTCCATCTCTAAGACATCACTAGTTAAAAGCCAAGTAGCAGGAAGATTACGTTCTCGAATTTCTTTGTATTCTGCCTCCAAACTTAGCTTAGGATCAGGATTATAAGCTGAAATTCTTACCGGATTAACTATTGTAATAAACTGATTCTCCCCAAATTCAGTTACTGCAAGAGCCTTTCCAACCCCTAACACTTCAGAGAAAAAAGACAGGAGGATAGATATCACTAAAACTACTTTCGGCACAGTTATGATATTAACATGATTTAACATCTTCACATTACTATATTAACAAAAGTTTTTCTGTTAACATTTAAGTTGTTTACAAATTTTAACATGCCAAGATTTTATAATTTTATAAATTTTTTTCAACAAAAACCTCAATTATTTTCATCAATATTTATTTTATTATTGATTGGCTTAACTTATTACAAATTATTTATATTCGGGAAAATTCCTTTTCCTGGAGATCTATTAGTGGAAAGCTATTTTCCTTGGCTTGATCAATATAAAATTCCCGTTCAAAATCCATTAATTTCAGACGTCTTTTCACAGTTTTTTTTATGGAAATATCTGGCAGTAGATATGATTAAATCCGGAAATTGGCCGTTGTGGAATCCTTATTCCTTTTCTGGTACTCCCTTCCTTGCTACCTATCACTCTGCAACAATTTATCCTTTAAATATTCTACTTCTAATACCTGGATACTTCGGTTGGGGTATTTTTATCTTTTCTCAAACTTTTTTTGCAGCTTTAAATATGTTCTTTCTCCTCTCCTGTTGGATAAAATCAAACTTCGCTAAGTTTACTGGTGCTTTTATTTTTGCCTTTAATGGACTTATGACAACATGGTTAGAATTAGGGACAGCCGTAGCAGCTATCTCCTGGCTACCCTTATCTATTTTTGCTGTTGAAAAATACAAAACATCCCTCAAATTTCGATATCTACTCATACTATTAACCTCACTAACCATGACTATTCTTGCCGGAAACGCTCAGATAACTACCTATGCATATATTATCGTTTCTATTTTTGCCATTATTAGATTATGGGATAAAAAACTACTAAATTACATTAAAAATACCACTTCTATCGCCATAATTATTCTTCTCTCAATCACCTTATGCGCACCTCAATTAATACCTAGCCTAGAAATTCTTTCCAAATCAATAAGGTCTCAAGACTCATACACCCAAGACAACAACTTCGGGCTGCTACCTTTACGAGAAATATTTAAATTATTTATACCTGATTACTATGGAAATCCTGTTACAAGAAATTACTGGGGGTTCTTAAATTACTCTGAAACAAGCTCTTTTTTAGGGACACTAACTTTGCCGTTACTTCTTTTCTCATTATTTTACTTAAAGAAAAATCAAATCTCTTTGTTCTTTCTTGTAGTATTTTTATTTAGTCTATATTTTTCTTTTCAAAATTCTCTATCTATTTGGTTTTATCAATTAAAAATACCATTACTTACTCTATCCTATGCAAGCAGACTTCTATTTATCACGGGTTTTTCTGCCGCCATCTTAGCAGGTTTATCCTTAAGTCAAATTAATAGTTCTTCTGAAAATCTATACAGATACTTAAAACTAGTCTTACATTCATTCGCTGCCCTTCTTGGTATAGTTATCGGTACTTTTTTGGTAAAATTTGTTATTTTCCAAATCATTAATGATTCTCCTTCAGAATTTTACTTAAATTATTACTTAAATAATAAGGATTTTGCTTTAGTTAATTTCGACGTTGCCTTAAGAAATACCATCCTCCCTATTGCAATCCTTGGTACATCAATACTGGTAGGGAACATTATTAATAAAATTTCTTTACCTATAGTAAGAAAAAATACACTATCTCTATTTCTTGTTTTTATACTTATTCTCTCGTTCTTGGATTTTACTAGATACTTTCTTAAATTTAATCCTTTTGTTTCCAAAAAAATGATTTTTCCTCAAACTTCTACTACCCAGTTTTTGCAATCACAATCAGGAGTCTTCCGAGTAGGAAGAGAACACGCTGAAATTCTACCTCCAAATACATGGATGCACTATAAGTTGCAATCCTTTGAAGGCTACGATCCTATTTACATAAATCAATATGGTAAATTCATGAGTTTTCTTAATGGAGGAGATATCCGGGAAAACAGCTCAGGTCGTTATGCAGAGTTATCATCTAAATATAGCTCAGCGTTTTTAGACGCGGCCAACGTCAAATATTTCGTCGGAATTCTCCGTGATCAGGAAGGAAAAGTACCTGGTGATTTAATTAATTTCAAGCTAAAAGAGGCTGGGTATCAGACCGTCTTCAAGGACCACTCGACGGTAGTATTAGAGAACACAAAAGCATTAGAGCGCGCATACTTTGCCTCGGATATCCTCATTTTTCCTATCTCTGAAACTGAAAAAATCTACATGAATAACCTCAATCTCGATCCTAGAAAAACAATTATTCTAGAAAAAGATCTCAATGTAAAATCAGTGACAGGGCAAGGAAAGGTAGAAATTGTAAACTATACACCAAATAAAGTAGCTATTGACACCACAACTACTCAAGAAGAAGTACTAGTACTGGCAGATCAGTACGAAAAAGGATGGACAGCAACAATAGATGGACAAATAACACCTATTAGTAGAGCAAATCTAATTTTTCGGGCTATTAAAATACCTCCCGGAACTCACAGAATCGTTTTTAGTTACCAACCAGCATCCTTCAGGTTAGGCCTCCAGATTGCTTCCTTGACAATGTTTACAGTCGTGATCATCTGTCTAATCTTTATGAAGAAAAAGTGCTTTTAATCATAAATCTTATCAAAGCTATGTCTTATGTATAGCGAGTATGCATTTTAACCCAACCGATTTTATTATATACTAAGCATACCAAAGATGATCTCTCCACTTTTATTTATCTTTTTTCTGTTGTTTGTTTGTCTTGTCTTTATTAATTTTTCCCTTCCAGGCTTAATAACTTTAGAAAAAGCCCGGATAAAAATGAATGTTTGGGAAAAAGTTATCATTGGAACAGTTTTAGGTTTTGTTACTTTTACCCTTATATCTTATCTTCTACTAATAACCGGTCTTCATCTCCTACTCCCTTTCTTGATTTTTGGAGGAACAGTACTTTTCTTGAAAGATGGAATAAATATATTAAAAAACCAACTAGTACTGCCCAAAAAATCTCATCTTATACTACTGACTTCAATCTTTTTTTTCGGTATCGGAGGACAACTTGCGATTATTGCTCCTAGCGGAATGAATATTTCAGGCGATTTAGTATTCTGGAGCTCTCATGGTCATGATGGAATGTGGCATATAGCGTTAGTCGAAGAATTAAAAAAGGGTTTTCCATTACAAAATCCAATATTTAGCGGCAGTAAATTAGTTAACTACCATTTTTTTTCTGATATTACCATTGCCGATTTTAATTATTTTTTTAAATTATCTTCTCTCGATCTATATTTCAGGTTTTTCCCTTTTTTATTTTCTTTTCTACTGGGAGGGCTTGCTTTTCTGATCGGACAAAAACTTGGAAAATCTTTTGCTAGCGGTATCTGGTCCATGTTCTTTACTTATTTTGCAGGTAGTTTTGGTTATATCGTCACTTTTATAAAAGATAAATCTATTGGCGGCGAATCATTATTTTGGTCTTCTCAAATTCAAAGTATTATTGGTAACCCCCCTCAGATGATTGCTTTGGTGATAATATTAACTTTCACATATTTATTTATAACATATATAGAAAATCAGAATCGCATCCTTCTGATTATGATGATTATACTGGCAGGCTCTCTTACCATCTTTAAAGTTTATGCAGGAGTTACATTATTGGGAGTAATTACTATTATTTCCTTGATAAGATTTGCCAAGGAAAGAAAGAAGGATTTTTTAATACTTACTATAGTTAGCATCATCTTATCGCTACTACTTTATTTACCATATACTTCAAAAACAGCAAGCTTTTTAATTCTGGAACCTTGGTGGTTTATTAGAACAATGGTAGTTGCTCCCGATAGATTAGGATGGTTGGATATGGAATTAAAAAGACAAACCTACATAGTAGAGAACAACTGGAAAAGGGTTATTCAGCTCGAAATAACTGCTTTTTTAATCTTTCTATTTGGAAATTTAGGTATGCGGTTTATTGGCTTTTATACAGTGTTCATTCTCTTAAAAAATTTCCGCAACTACTTAACATATTATATTTTTTTATTTCTTTTTATTTCTTTAATTTTTCCTCTTTTATTTCTTCAAAAAGGAGTGGCTAGTAATACGAGTCAGTTCCTGCAATATTTTCTATTATTTTTTGGTATACTTGCAGGAGTTTCAGCCAATAAAATTATAAATCAAATTTCATTCTCTCCATTAAAAATTATTTTTTGTTTTCTGGTTATTTCATTAGCAATCCCAACTCAGGTAGGTCTATTATATAGTTTTTATAAACGTCCGCCATTAGCTGTAATCAAACAAGATGAAGTTCAAGCATTAAAATTTCTTTTTAATAATACAGATAAAAACTCTGTTATTTTAACACCTGCTTATAACCGTTTTTCACCAATTAAGTTTTCTCAAACTCCCCCAATTTGGCTTTGGTCAGATACGGCCTACGTTTCTGCTCTTTCTGGCAGAAGAACTTACAATAGTGATCTGGAGCAATTGGATATTATGGGATATGACTTTAAAGATAGGCTTACTTTTCAAAACAGTCTTTTCCAAGAAGACAATCCATCAGAGTTTGAAAAGATTATTAAGGAAATTTCAATCAACTATCTTTATTTTCCTAAAGAATTAAAACCAAAAATAGATCTTGACAAAACATCTATGGAAAATGTCTTTACAAACAGCAATATAGAAGTCTGGAAAAGTAATTAAATTTTTGGTAAACTTGGGATTGGAAGATTACCCCAATTAGCGATCATATACAAAACCGAAAAACTATTCCATTTTAATATTTGATAAATCAGGTGTTTTAAGATAGATT